>JAJRVC010000086.1 GCA_024277475.1 Deltaproteobacteria bacterium | reverse complement strand
TGCCCGCAATGCCTTGAAACTGGTGTGAGGCAAAGTAAATAATTGTGATTCATAACTCAATGATTACGCTAACTCAACGCACTTTGCATGGCAGGCGGGTGTTCGACGTTCAATCAATTCACTGTTGCTGCCAGGCGGTGTTTCTTGCGAACCCGGTTGTCGGCAGCCAAAGCGGCTTAATGTAGTTTCATATGAGTTTTTAGGAAATGCAGGCCGTGATAAGACACCTTAATCTGTTCTGAACTTTGAACCCAGACCCAGAACCTTTGAACCCGTGAACGCCTACGAAAATAAAATATTTGCGTGGTGATATATGACCGGCATTGTTATTGTGACACATTGCAAACTTGGCGAGGCGTTGATAGAGGCGGCTGAGTTTATTCTCGGCAGCCGACCCGGATCACTCGAATCGGTTTCCATTGATTTGAATGAAAACGCTGAAAAATTACGCAACAAAATTTCCCAAGGAATAAAAAAGGTGCGTGGACCGGAAGGCGTCCTTATCCTGACTGATATGTTCGGGGGCACCCCCTCCAACTTAAGTTATTCATTTCTCGAGGAAGGTCGTATCGAGGTGTTATCCGGTGTCAACCTCCCGATTCTGATCCAGGCTGTAAGTAAGCGGGAAAAACTGAAACTCGATGAACTTGCGGCAAACCTGGAATCCTTCGGCAAAAAGAGTATATCTCTGGCCAGTGGAATTTTAAAGGGTAACAAACGGAGTTAAATCGTGAACGGGTGGAAGATCGCGACCCTAAACAGAGCCAACTTTGAGCTGATTCTTGCAATTCGGAGATCATTTTTTCGAGCACCGGCGCGGAAAAAATTAGTGCTTTGGCGGCTGAACTATTAACAAATTACAAAGGAGGATAAATGAGCATAAAACTTGGAATCAATGGTTTTGGTAGAATTGGACGGATGGTGTTGCGAGCCTCTCTGAATCATCCCGATGTGGAGGTCGCGGCGATCAATGATCTGACCGATTCGGCGACGATGGCCTATTTATTGAAATACGACTCCGTTCACGGTCGGCTGAATGAGGAGGTTACAGCCAGGGAAGACAGCATCGAGATCGACGGTAAATCTATTGCAATCCGGTCTGTAAAAGACCCGGAAAAAATTGGCTGGGGCGATTTTGGGGTGGATATTGTGGCCGAAAGTACCGGAATCTTTCGGGACCGAGAGAGCGCCGCCAGGCATCTCGCTGCCGGTGCCCGCAAAGTTATCATATCGGCACCTGCCGGTGATCCGGATATCACCATTGTCATGGGGGTTAACTCCAACCAGTATGATCCTCGCCAGCATCATATCATCTCCAACGCCTCGTGCACCACCAACTGCCTGGCGCCGGTTGCCAAGGTGCTGCTCGAAAATTTCGGTTTTCAGCACGGGCTGATGACTACCATCCACTCTTATACGGGAGACCAGCGTTTGCTTGACTTTCCGCACAAAGATCTGCGCCGGGCCCGGGCGGCAGCACTTTCAATGATACCCACCACCACCGGTGCCGCCAAAGCCGTGGCCCTGGTGCTTCCTGAACTTTCAGGTAAGCTCAACGGCCTTGCCATCCGGGTCCCGACACCCAATGTGTCCATCATAGACCTGGTTGCAACCGTTGATAAATCGGGGGTGACCGTTTCGGAAGTAAACGAGGCCTTAAAAAAGGCATCCGAAGAAACCCTGTCCGGAATTCTGGGATATAGTGATGCTCCCCTGGTCTCGATTGATTTTAATGGATCAGCATTGTCCTCCATCGTGGATGCACCCACCACTTACGTTATCGGCAACATGGTCAAAGTGCTTTCCTGGTATGACAATGAGGCCGGGTATTCCAGCCGGATGGTGGATCTGGCGGCGATGGTAGGCGCGGAATTATAGAGGACGGAGGTCAGAAGTCAGAGATCAGGGGTCGGAAGTCGGAGATCAGATTTTCTTACCTCCGCAATCTGATAACAAAGGAGATCGTAAAATGGATAACCGTACGCCGCTTATTGCCGGAAACTGGAAGATGCATAAAACATCTTCAGAAGCAGTTGAAACAGCAGGCGAGCTTGTCAAGCTGGTTGCAGATACCCTGGATGTGGATATCATGATCGCACCGGTATTCACCGCCCTTGATCCGGTTTCACAGGTTGTAAAAAATAGCCGGGTTGGACTGGGAGCCCAAAATTTGCATTGGGAAAAAGAGGGGGCTTATACCGGGGAAATATCTGCGGCAATGCTGGTATCTGCCGGATGTCAATATGTGATCATCGGCCATTCTGAAAGACGTCAGTTTTTTGGTGAAACAGATGAAACCGTTAACAAAAGAATCCGGGCAGCCATCGATGCCCAACTGGTCCCGGTTTTTTGTGTGGGCGAAACGGAAGCCGAACGTAATGCCGGCCAAACGTTTTCTGTGCTTGACAAACAGGTAAAAAAAGGGTTAGAAGGACATCTCGCAGACAATCTGGGTGCCCTCGTGATTGCCTATGAGCCGGTTTGGGCCATTGGCACCGGAAAAACGGCCACCAGGGATCAGGCTCAGGAGGTTCATCAGTATATCCGGTCTTTGGTTGAGACGGATTTCGGCGTCGCCTTCTCCAACGTTGTTAGAATATTGTATGGTGGCAGCGTCAAACCCGACAATATCGCTGAACTCATGCAAATGCCGGATATTGACGGAGCGCTGGTAGGCGGAGCGAGCCTTGATGCGAAATCGTTCAGCCGGATCGTTAAATTTAAATAATGATTTTGTTGAGTTTATAAATATTTTCAGAACACAGATTTTCACGGATAAACACGGATAAAAAATTAAGGATTCAGGAGAATCAATTTAGGAATTCAAGAATTTTTTACTAATTATTTCATTTTTAAGAATTCCGCATTCCGAATTCCAATTTTTTTTGGAAAAGTTTACTATGTCGATATTACTCATTGTCATCCATATTGCCGTAAGTATTGCGCTGATCATGATCGTTTTGCTCCAAACAGGAAAAGGAGCAGACATGGGGGCCGCCTTCGGTGGCGGTTCCAGCCAGACCCTGTTCGGCAGCACCGGTGCATCTACATTTCTAAGCAAAGCCACAACCGGGGCAGCCATTATTTTCATGGTCACGTCACTTGGGCTTGCTTATCTGTCCAGTCATCGCACTGGAGAATCGGTCGTGACCGGTACACCGGCGCCCATTGAGAGTCAGGCGGTACCCCCCACGGCGACCACACCGCCGGCAACCACAACGCCGACAACCGGAAGCGGCGACGCGCAGCCGGCCAAACAGGCCGAGTAGAAATTATACGACTATTATATTGAAATGTGCCGAAGTGGTGGAATCTGGTAGACACGCTATCTTGAGGGGGTAGTGGCCACAAGCCGTGCCGGTTCAAGTCCGGCCTTCGGCACCAAAATTATTCTTTAACCTGCTGTAATTACAGCATGTTTTTTTGTGCCAAATGGCCCAAAAAGACTCGATTTCATCTGTTACACAAACTTGTTACCCAAATTACAGATGGAGTGAGTATTATGAGGCCCTCCCACCGATCCCCCTCGTACATAATCCGAAATCCCTTTTTATATTGTTTCCGAATGGCAGTCCCCAGAGACCTACAAAAGTTTGTAGGTAAAACTGAAATGAGGTATAGTTTAGGTACCGGTTATGTCGGACTTGCCAAATCAAAAGCCCGGCTGTTGGCGGGGCAGGTACAAGAATTTTTCAGGAGATTGAGGGAGATAATCAACTTGGACGAACTAATAGATGAGCAAATAGTGGACTTGGTAAACCTGTACTGGAGAAATTTCGTAGATGGCCTTGAGAAAATCAGGGTAGAACCAGGTGCGTTTGGCAAAGGCGGAGTGATCAGCGTCAATTATAATACCCGCCTGACGACAATTAAAATTCCCGGAATCAAAAGTTAGAAAAACTGATAGAACCATCCAATTTTTTATTTAAGGTTAGACGGCATGGCCTAAGCTTGAGCCGAATGGACTCATTCCCCTCCTCTGTGTGCCATCTCGTCGAAAGTACCCAAATCCGGAAGATCAAGACCGACGCGCAGCAAGAGCTACAGCAAGTTCCTTCAGAATTTCATTCCGTTGTTTTTCGATATTATAAGAGGCCCCGGCGTGCGGCCTTTTTTTAGGCAGAAAATAATCAAACACCACTTTGTGCCACAGGTGTTCACTCGTACACCTTGTAAGTTCTTCTGGGCTAATGCCGTGGGCTTTAGCGTGAAAATCTTCCAAGTCCAACAATTTCCTTGTAATTGCAGCGCCAGTTATCCGACGTACCGAACGTAGACGAGGCATCACTTGTTGTTCCCAAACTATACGTGTGGCCATTACAGCGTATAAAGCATACGCCCAATCACGCTCACCGTGGGCATAGAATGCTGGACGGCGAAACATTTTTTTCGACGTGAAAGAATAAAGCCTTCTCTGGCATGTCAGTAATCGGCGCTTTCTCCAATTTCATGGCCGTTTCTGCCGCTATGTCATATCGGGGTTCATTCACAATCCGGTTCTGCAACAATGACGCTTGGTCTTCGGTTGTATGTGATAAAGTCATTCGCAGTGTCTCGTCATCCTTGCCGTCCATACAATAGAACGGCTGGATATTAACATCCCTACTACGAGCAATGTCCTTCTTTTGCGGCTCCGGTGCAACCGTATCCTTAGCACTATTCTCCGCATCAGCAACGATCGAGGCATCCAGAGAGCTTAGTATTCTTCGAATCAGCACAGTTACCAGCACTGCACCTATAAATATGCTTGATAGACCTACGTTAGTGGCTTTAAATGACTGGCCAAAAAACGAGAGGTCTACGTTTTGTCTTGCAGAGCCGTTCTTTTCGCATCGAGAGCAGCAAGTTCCCGCTCTGCATCCCGGATCTGTTTGTGGATTTTTTCATTATCCATCAAAGCCGCCTCCAACATATTGCCGGCTTACAAAAACCGTTTACTTGATGATCAGTATGGATTATATTAAATTAAATGGAATCATACAAATTTACCAAATATTTTGAAAAAGAGGTCCTCAGGAAACGGCCTTATATTAAAAAAGAATGGTGTATTAAAGTTTTAAAAAACCCGGTAAAGGTTGAAAAACAGGAGCATAATCGATACCGATTCTGGGCTGCCATTAAAGAACTTGATGACCGATTTCTGCGTGTCATCACCCTTGAAGACAAAGTCACCATCCACAATGCATTTCCAGACAGGAGATTTAAGCCATGAGAATATCCTACTATCCAGAAACGGATTCCATGTATATAGACTTATCGGCCAAGAAAAGTTCAGAAAGCAGGGAAGTGTCACCGGGGATCGTGTTGGACTATGATGATGAAAATAACCTGGTTGGGATCGATATTGACAATGCGTCCCACAAACTGGACTTAAAGGAGCTGGTATTAAGCAAAATACCTGCTGAAAAACAAACTATCGCTGCCTGATCTTGAGGGATTATCAATGTGCGATCGATATGCGATTATGCGACCAGTTGACAAATGGGGCCACATGGATTATTGTGAGACTACATTTAAACCGATTGAGAGACGCATATTATGGAAACTGTCGGTATCAGAGAACTCAAACGAAATCTTAGCGCATATTTAAGAAGTGTTAAGGCCGGGGAAAAAGTCGTTATTACGGACAGGAAAAAAGAAATCGCTGTTATCGTGCCCTTCAGGGAGGCTGACAGCCAGGAAAAAATCCTTCAGTTGGTTCGAGAAGGCATTGCCGACTGGTCCGGAGGAAAACCTCACGGGATGTTTGCCAGAATCAAGTCTAAGGGAAAAAGCGTCTCCGCAGCAGTGGTAGAGGACAGAAGGTAGCCGTGATTCTTTACCTGGATACCAGCAGTCTGGTTAAACTCTATGTAGATGAGACGGCATCTGCCGATGTGGCGGGCTGGGTCAGGTCGGCGGAGATAGCCGGAACCTCTCTGATAGCTTACGCCGAGGCCAGGGCGGCATTTGCCCGCAGATTCAGGGAAAATGCTTTTTCTTCTAAAGACTACAAACGGATGCTTTCACAATTTGAATCAGACTGGAAAAATTTCTTAGCCATTCATGTAACCGCTGAACTTGTTCGACTGGCCGGAGACTTTGCCGAAAAACACGGATTGCGCGGGTTTGATGCTGTCCATCTGGCCTCGGCGGTTACCTTGCGTGAAAAACTTGCTTCTCCTGTCACCTTTTCATGCTATGACATTCGGCTTCAAAACGCATCACAGCGTGAAAAACTGGATCAACCCCGGTAAAAGTTCACCAGATCTCAGCAAGAAAAGGGATAGAAAATTTAAAGCCCGCCTTTTATAGATTTTCCCATATGTTATTGTGACACGCCCTTTAATGGGCGACCCCGGAACAATCCCATTAATTGATATCCCAATAAAAACGGTCGTAGCCCAGTTGCCCGGCCGCTTTACGCTCCTCTGAGCTTAATTCGTTCCAGTCCATGTCTTCGGTAGGAGGAGGCGGAGCTGTTCGGGTCCAATTGTCTTTGCTCCAGCCCAGCTTTCCCCAAAGCTCTTGCTCAGCTGGTGTGAGATCAGACCAACTCAATTTATTCCAAAATGCTTCCGGATTGCCCTCGGGTTGGCGTACATTTGCTGTGGCTGTTGAAGATTGAGTTGAAGCTGGAGGTGAAGCACAACCGAGCAATAACATAGCGGGCAACAATAGCATTGTAGATAAGTAAATAAGAAAAGATAGTTTTGATATGGTTCTTCTCATAATTTGCTCCTCCATTATTGTTCTTCATCTCGTTTGTGATATCCATTCCGCCACACCACGCTATAGACAGAATAGCACCCGACATTAATTTTCTGTTTTCCGGCGATACTTATCAACAATGTCTTTAATAGCCTCTTCTAAAAGATCGCCTAGAGTTTTATCCGTGTCAACAGCAAGGTGTTTCAAGTCCTTGATACGGTCGGCATCTATGCTGGTTGAAAATACCTTTTTATTCGTCATAATGGATATATTACACCTTTATAGAATGAATTACAATAAAGATAATTAAGATAAAGTAATAAATTAATTAAAGAATTATATAATAAAATAATTATTTAAAAAAAGGGAAGGGTTGTTTGTTAATTCTGTTTCTGAAGGAAATCACAGACAGGGCGGCATTTATTCATGCGAGTTGACAGTCCGTCTTTAACCGGTGGTGAGGAGGATATAATCCACTCATTTTACGCTTAAAATCCTATTGTTCGACATCTTGGCGGAATCCGGGATGGGGGTGAATTCATTCAGCAGGGTAATATCTTTTTAGGTCTCAAAGATATCCACTGCTGTTGTAAAAACCGGTCCGGGTTTGGTCTGTTCGGCTAATTGCTGTTTCTCTGCTTGCAAAGATCTATGTTGAAAAATTTTCCAAAGCTGAAGCCGGCCGCAAAAAAGTTTCAGCACCGGGCAAAGATAAAATACAGGCAAGCCTTACACCACTGGCTCCTATACAGGTTTCTTGTCCCCATTATTATCCTCTTTGGCCTTTTGCATTGATTAATGCCACATCAAAGGCCGGAAACGTATACTTTGGCGTGGCATTTGAATTGGTGAAAGAAATTAATCAGAGGCACGAAGATCCCCAAAAATCTAATGCTTTTGAATATCTCGACCGGACGAAATGGTGTTTGATTTTGAAAGGAGATGCCACAGCATTCTATGCAGGGGTGAATCCATTAACCACATTTCCAGCCCTCTCATCAGCATCACGGGGGCTGGGGTACCTGAGCCTTAAGGCTGACCGCGATGGGGTTTTTCGTCGCCTGATAAAGTGATCCCGATTCTCAATCGTTACTTTGAACGAATGGTGGAAATTATTGCACGTTATCGTGGAACTCTAAATGTCCAATTTAAAGGCATCGACCAGGCGGAAATCCTCTATGATGTGTCCGGCATGGGTGGAGAATATCAGGTTGCAATGATAGATAAAACAGCATGTCTTCAGCAAAACTGTTGTCAGTTGTCTTGAATGTTTAAAATAGATTTTTAGTATCAGATCATATTGAATTCGATGTCAAATAAAACGCTGATTCTATTTGGGTATTTGACAAGTCGCAAAATTAGAGATAACTAGTAACCGTTGACAGGTTCAAGGGTTCAGAGGTTCAGGGTTCTGGGTTCAAGGTCGAAAGCTCAAAGCCGGAGGCTCAAAGCTGAAAGGGAAAAATCAGACGATGTAATCAACGATCTTAACCATCTAAACGACTTCGGGGGTTCAGCGTTAAGGAAAAGGAAGGCATTCAAGGATAAAATCTATAAAAGGAGTCACAGCTATTTTCCCAAGACGAATGCAGAGGTCTGGAGCTATGGAAATCAGAAGAGATAATACCGCTTCGGCGTCGGTGGTGGCCGATATCGGCGCGACCAACATCCGGTTTGCGCGACTGTCGTCCCGGGGGGATCTTGGTCCGGTCGCTAAATTTTCTTTGGCCGAATTTGCGGATCTGCCGGCAGCGCTGACGCATTTTTTGAATCTGGACGGCGGGCCCAGACCGGTTCGGCTGGGTCTGGCAGTGGCGGGCCCCGTCTTCGGCGATGAAGTGAAACTTACCAACGCGTGTTGGCAATTTTCCATCCGGCATTTAAAAAAGCACCTGCAATTGGACCAACTAAAGGTGGTTAACGATCTTGAGGCCCTGGCGCAGGTCCTACCCTGCCTGGGATCTGAAGATACTTTGCGTATCGGCACCGAAGCCGCTAATCGATCGACAACGGCTACCATGGTCGTGCTCTGCCCCGGGACCGGCATGGGGATCGCAGGGTTGAAACCCGTTGGTCGAGGAAGGTGGCAACCGATCGCCGGCGAGGGCGGACACAGCAGCCTCTCACCTCTTACCGACAGGGAATTGGCTGCCTGGAAGGTCCTGCGAGAACGCTACGGCAGGGTGTCGGTGGAGCGGGTGCTGTCGGGCCCCGGTATGGTCGAACTCTACGGTGCCCTGGCATGCCTGGAAGGTCAAATGCCGGGAACGGTGAGGCCTGAAGAGATTGTCAGACGGGCACTCAACGGTGAAAGTCCATTGGCCGTTGAGACCCTCGAAATGTTTTGTGACTGGCTGGGCGACGTGGCCGGCGACCTGGCGCTCATTTATCTGGCCCGCGGCGGTGTTTACCTGGCCGGCGACATCCTGCTCGCGATCCTTGAGATATTAAACCGGAGCCGGTTCCGGGATCGTTTTGAAAACAAAGGGCGCGCGACCGGCGTTGTCGCCCAGATACCCACTTTCCTGATTACCAGCAAATCACCGGTCCTTCTCGGCTGCGCTCGTTTACTGAGATAGGTTGAATGGTTCAGCGTTCACGCCCGCCCTGGTGCGACGGCCGTTATATAGGAGATCAACCCTCTGCTAATAAAAATATATGCCGTGAATACAAACTCTTGAAATCAGGTCTGGGCCAGGGGTTCCCGGTTAAAGTGCTCCAAGCCGGATAAACCAGAAACAACAGCCACAAACCAGATACAAAGCGAAATCTTTGGTTAATATTCATTTTGTGTCTTGATGGCGAAAATTTTTTAGCTATGCAGGGGATCTAACCTGCCAGCAAGGACTTGACCAGCGTAATCACCTCGCCTGCATCCTGGGCATAGCCGTCGGCTCCGATGTCGCCGGCAAATTTTAGATTTACCGGAGCACCGCCGACGATGATTTTTAGCTGGTTTCTCAGGCCGGCCTCTTCCAAGGCTTCGATAACCAGCTTCATCTGGGGCATGGTAGTCGTCAACAGGGCGGACAAACCCAGTATCCGGGGCTTGTGTTCGAGCACAAGCTGTATGAATTTCTCAACTTTCACATTGACACCCAGATCTACGGTATCATAACCAACCCCTTTGAGCATGGTCAGCACCATATTTTTACCGATGTCATGAAGATCGCCCAAAACGGTTCCGACCATAATTTTAGTGCTTTTCCCCGTTTGTTGACCGGCAAGATGGGGTTCAAGAACCTTCAGGGCTTCGTTGAGTGCTCTGGCTGAAAGCAAAACTTCCGGAATAAATACACTGCCGTCTTTAAAGCGTTCGCCGATGATTTCCATGGCTGAGAGCATACCGGTATTCAGGATTTCGCGGGCGTCAAACTGTAGCGCCAGCATTTTAGCGACATTGGCCACCAGGTTAGCGACATCACCGGTGAGCACGTTCTGTTGAACCGTTAGAAACAAGTCTTCATTTGTTGCCACTGCTTTGGCAGTCTGCGGCCGCTGCCGAATTTCCGGTTTGACGCCCGCCCGTTCCAGACGCTCATGACTGATGGGATTGAAACTGCCTGCCTGCAGGGGAAGTTTTCCTTCTTTTTCAATCCTCTCGCCGATGTAAAGCAGCCGGTCAAAATCTGCATTGGGTGGAGTGGTGTCACCGATGGAGGCGATAAAGCGTGTTCCCGGAGCAATGGCTTGCAATAAGTGGTCTATATAATTTTTCAACTCGTCCCGGGTCGTAGATTCTGCCAGCAGAAACATCTCCGGAATACCGCCTTGAATGGTAACCTTGCCTGAACGGCACCAGCGATCATAATACTCCGCAATGTCTATCTTGGTCATGGGGTAAGGGGT
>JAJRVC010000085.1 GCA_024277475.1 Deltaproteobacteria bacterium | reverse complement strand
CGCCTACGAGGCTGAATCGCTTCAGGAGGGTGCGAACCTCCCTACGGCCCATAGAATTCCCTGTGTACGCTTCGTGTGGGTCATTCGACGCTATGCCTATCCTTCCCAATCACGCAACACTCGGTACGGGTGGCTGGCTAATCCTTACCCGATGGAGACTTTCACTCCATAAGAAGCGCCAAGCTTGCTTGGCGCACTCAGACTGGACGCTTTTCAGGCCAGCGGCGGCGCTTATACCTTTAATTTCCCAGCACCCATTACCCATTACCCAGTCATTTCCCAGCCGCGAACAGTCCTGTCGGCCGGATGAGAAGGATAATAATCATGATTATAATGTTTACGCCGGCCGCAGCCCAAGGGACAAGATAAGCCACGTAGTTATACGAAAGCCCAACGATCAGAGCACCTACCAGGGAACCCGTAATACTTCCTAAACCGCCGATGATAACTACGATAAACGCGAAGAGCAGATAGGATGATCCCATGTCGGGATACACCTGTAAACTGAAGATACTCATCGACAATCCGCCCAGGGCCGCCAGACCGGCCCCGACGGCAAACACGCCGGTGAATAAGAAAAAAATATTGTGGCCCATGGCCTGAACCATTTCGAGATTTTCAACCCCCGCTCGAACGATAATGCCCAGTTTTGTCTTTTTAAGAATAAGCTGAATTACAGCATAGACGACAACGCCGATAAAAATGCAGATGATCCGGTATCTGGCTATAATAATATCAAAAACATCCCAATTCCCGCGAAATGTCAGGGGTACGGTCATGATTTCATCATTGGGGCCCCAGAATACGCGGATCAACTCTACCAGTACAATGGTGGTACCGAACGTGATCAGGATCTGAAACAAATGATTCCCGTAAACACGACGAACGATGACTCTTTCCAAAATTATTCCGAGGGCTGCAACAACCACCATGGCGGCAAGAATGGCCACCAGAAACACGCTGAAATTCTGCCAAACAGAATCGGCTTCGACCCATTCTCTCAACCACCTGAAAACAGTAAATCCGACATAAGCCCCCCAGGCAAACAGCGCCCCATGGGCAAAGTTTAAAACATCCATCAGACCGAAAATAATGCTGACGCCTGAGGCTATCAAAAAGAGGAGCATCCCCATGGCCAACCCCGCGATGGTGAGCGTCAGATAAGTTTTAACGGGTATCCCCAGCAGCGGAAGAATCAACAGGATGGCTGCTCCGGCAATAATGGTGAACTCTGTGCCCCAACGTTTAGACATTTTCGGTACCCTAAAAATTTATTCCGTGTTGACTCCGGCTCCGAGTGTGACGACCGATATATAATTTGTGGGGCACTACCCTATTCCCCGGCTTTGGATATACCCAGATATCTGCTTTTTAACTCGTCGTCATCAACCAGATCATCCATATTGCCGCTGTGAACGACTATCCCATCATCGAGGATATAGAAATGGTCCCCCACACAACTGGCCATGTAAAAATTTTGCTCCACCAGAACGACGACACTGCGCATTTTAATTTCATTGATGGCTTCAATGAGAACGTCTACAATAATCGGTGCCAAACCTTTGGAGGGCTCATCGATGAGCAGCAACGAAGTTTCATTGACAATAGCACGGGCGATGGCAAGCATTTGTTTCTGCCCGCCGCTCAGAATCCCGGCCTGGGCTCGCCAGAAGTTTTTAAGGTCCCTGAACATGTCCAGGGTTTGCTCCAGCCTCCGGCCCGTGGCCTCGTCTTCGACCAGCATCGCCACCCGCATGTTTTCTTCCACGGTGAGGTTGGCAAAAATCCCCATATCTTCAGGGACAAAACCGATTCCCATCCGTGCGATTTCATAGGGTCTTTTGTTCTGGATTTCCTGCCGGTTGTATATAATTGTGCCTTGCGAGGCCGGCAAAAGCCCCATCACCGTTCTCAGGGCCGTGCTTTTGCCGGCACCGTTGCGGCCGATAAGGACAGTGACCGCATCGGCCCGGGCCTCGAACGAAAGCCCTTGAAGAATATGATGGTGGCCGATAAAGGTATGTGTGTCTTCAACCGTTAAAATAGTTTCACTCAAGTTTGGCACCTCCGCCGAGATAGGCCTCCTGAACTTCCTTGCTGCGATGGATGGCAGCCGGATCACCGTCGGCGATCAGCCTTCCATCCTGCAACACGGCAATGGAATCCGACAAGGCCATGATCATGTCCATCTTGTGTTCAACCAGCAGAATGGTTCGATCCCTTTGGGACTTTATTTTCTCAAGTATTTCCAGTATCGCCGGGACTTCTTCCTGGGACATGCCGGCTGTAGGCTCATCCAGGAAAAGAACCTGCGGCTGCAATGCCATTAGGATGGCTAATTCCAGCTTTCGCTGTTCCCCGTGGGTCAGGGAACTGGCCGGGTCCGCCCATTTGTCGCCTAACAGCAGATCCTCGAGAAGGGTAAAGGCCTCGTCCTCGGTTTTTGGGAAATAAAGGTAGTTGCGCCAGCAGTTGAGACCGAAACCCTTGCGGGACTGTACGGCAACTCTTACGTTCTCAAGAACACTTAGAACCGGAAAGATATTGGTCAACTGGAAAGACCGCCCCATGCCCAGGCGTGTTCTCATGGCGGGACCCAGCCCGGTGATATCCTGCCCTTTAAAGAATACTTTTCCCCCGCTGGGTTTGTATTGACCGGTCAGCAAATTGAAAAAAGTGGTTTTCCCGGCCCCATTGGGACCGATAATGGATTTCAATGTGAAAGGTTCCACCTGTATGCTTACATGATCAACGGCCACATGCCCGCCAAAGCGGATGGTTAGATCCTTTGTTTCGATTATCGATTCTGAAGTCATCGCATCTATTTATTCATAATCGGTGGCGCCGTTTCCTCCATGGACAATTCTTTGGTGAGCACGGGAATGGCCCATGCCACATCCGGTTTAACGTCTAGCTCAAATGCAAACATAGCTTGCAGAGCCTGATGGTCTTGCTTTCTGAACTTCATCATGCCCTTGGGCGTCATAAACTCCATCCCCTCCATGGTTGCAATCAGTTTCTCGGTGTCCGTACCTCCTGCTTTCGTAATAGCTTCCACCACAGCGCCGGCGGCTGCAAAACCACCGCAGGTAAAAAAATCCGGGGGCTCGTTAAAGCGCTTGAAATGCTCCTTCACCAGCCAGTCGTTCACCTCGTTTTTCGGATTCTCGTAGTAATAGTAAATCGAGCCTTTCATTCCCTTCAGGGGTTTCATCATCTTAAGGGCCGCCAGGACATTACCGCCACTGGCGATCTCGATACCGTATTTATCAAGCCCGGCATCGATCAACTGAGCCATGGGACCGCCTTTTCCGGCCCAGATGACCCAGACATACTTGGGTGCTGGTTTGTCTTTGAGGGCTTCGATAATCTTTTGAATCGGGGCCGTAAAATCCGTACCTTTGGGATCGGCATATTCCTCATGCACCACTTTGGCACCCAGTTTTTCAGCGACCCGCTTGTAGGCTGCGATGCCGTCCCGACCAAAGGCATAGTCCTGTCCGATGCAGGCAATACTGACCCCCGGCTTGGAGATGGCCACCGCGTTGGAGATGGCATCCTGGCTGGAATTGCGGCCCGTACGAAATATGTAGCGGTTCCAGTTTTTGCCCGTAATGGAATCGGCGACCGCCGGTTCCACAATAAGGATTTTCTTGAACTGCTGTGCCACGGGGAGTACCGCCAGAGCAACGCCGCTACTGGTCGGCCCGATGGCTAGATCCACTTTATCATCGCTGTAAAGCTTGGTGAGCAGCATCTTGGCTCTGGCTGCCTTGAGCTGGGTATCCTCAATATAAAGTTTTACATCCCTGCCATTGATTTTATTGGATCCCTTAGTGAAATATTCGAGCCCCATTTTAAAGCCGGTAACCTCCGCCTTGCCGTAAATCTCGTAAGGTCCGCTCAATCCCTGGATGATACCGATCCTGATTGGATCTGCAGCCATGACCGGTGCGGACATCAGGCCGGTAATCAACAAAACCAAAAAAACACAATTTAACAGTCGTATTCCTTTCATCCGTCTACCTCCCTTTTTGTTGTATGTTGATGACATGTGATTAGAAGCTATCCCCAAAATGTCTTTTACCCCAATCTCTTCCTTAACGTTGCAAAAGCCGGAGGGCTTCAGAGCCAAGGCGTCAAGGGTGAAGTTGTAGTCGTTTACCTCGAATCCTTGACAACACAGGATCTGGAGTCCTCCGGCTTTCCCGAAGGGTAAACAACATGGCAAAACCGACCCCATCCTTTGAATTCACCAGGGGAGACATCCACAAAATGGTGCTTTCACTATTATATCGTGTATAATTACAGATCATTACATAT
>JAJRVC010000084.1 GCA_024277475.1 Deltaproteobacteria bacterium | reverse complement strand
TGTTTTGAATTCCTTACCGCTTTCACTCACCTTGACTCCCACTTCAATGTAGGGAACGTCGTCAATTTGTCCATCACTGTCCAGGTCCCGGGGGGAAGGTTTGTATATGCTGAACGTTGAAACATTATCCAGTAACATGTAATCAGTCGTGTCGACCCTGATAAAAACCTTTTGGTTTTCGTACTTGAGAGTCCGTGATCCGGTCAAAGTCAGATCTTCGCTTATATAGGATAAAGATGTACTGGATGGAGGGCTCGTTAACTCACTGATATCTCGCAATTCCAGTGCAATTCGATCCAGCGCCATTTGGGCATTGAGGGCGCCCTCGGTGGCGATTTTAGTCTTCAGGTAGCCCTTAAAACCGGTGTAGAGAAAAAAGGCGACGAAAGACGCAATGACGCCGATCAGGATAAGGACGGCAATGAGTTCGAAAAGGGTGAAGCCTTGTTGGTTTTTCATAATAGAAACAAGGTTGAGCGGTTCAGGGTTCAACGTTCAGGGTTAAAAAAACCCCCGACAACTCGTCTCAAAGGAACCCTGTCTTTATCTGGTTATCAATCCGTTTCACTTAAAGTGGTATGACGTGTATCCTATATTTTGATTAATATTGGGAGCAGTATCATCCGGTTGTAACCTTTGAACCTTGAAATCTGAACCTGGAACCGCGCAGTTTTGCTAACAATCACCTATATACCGGCGGCTGATTTGGATCCGTACGGCTTTTGGTCAGAATTGTCGTTAAATTATAGCCCGGCGGTTCAACCGTGACTTTCAGAGTCCTGTTGCCCCCGCCGGTGTCTGGCTGTTCATTTCCGCCGGCGTCAAATACGATGTATTGCATGCTAACCGGCAGGCCATAATCAGGATCACTTTCATAGGTTGATTCACGATTCACAATAAATGCCAGGGCTGTATCCGGATCAGCATTGATTTTCTCGACATATTCAGCGATAATTGTCTCCATTAATCCCTCGGCTTTGGCCTCATCGGCCACCTGCTCCAATGATTGCCGGCTGTCATTCAGGGCGGTTCCCATGAAGTGAATAAAAAAGGCACTCAGAATCCCCATGACGATGATGGTGGCGATAACCTCGATCAAGGTAAATCCGTTTTGGGAGTCAGGTTTTGATTGGGCGCGATTCATTGGGTGAGGATCAATCCGGTTTCCGGGGTTATCGTCAAGTTCTTTGGGGACCCTGAGCCTGAAACGGTTATGGCTAATCCACTTGAAAGCGGCGTGTTATTAGACGCATCCGTATAGGCACTATAAGGCTTGCCGTAATTGTCAAAAAAAACAGTCACCGATGTCATCGATAGAGAGCCCGGCAGAACGACCTTGATGGCCGTTTCTCCGGGCAGCAGGACCTGATTCGATGCGGTATCCGGATCGCCGCCGCTAAAAATCCAATATCTTGCCGGTGAAAGGCCGTCGCTTTTAAAGCCCCACGCCTCGTTGCGTTTCATGGCCATGGATTGGGCGTAACGGATGTGGTTTCGTATTTTGTCCACCTCGCCGACAAGATTTATCTGATCGGTGGAGATGGACCGCGTGAATAAGACGGCTGCAATGATGCCGATCAGCACCACCACAACAATCACTTCGACTAATGTAAAGCCATTGTCGTTTCGGGTCATTTTGGTTTCATTGTCATGGGGTTTGCAATCTTTGCTTAACGGTGTAGATATTATTATTATTAACAACGATTGAAGTCAAGAAAAAGCTGAGGTTTTAGATAGTTGCGAACGATAGCAGCAAATCTTACAACCAATTGAAATTATTAAGTGTAAAATTTTATTTTTGTGTTTTTTGTGCCTTTTTGCGGCCACATCAGCTTTTATTGCCTGCGCTTTACGTCCCATATAAAAATATGCTAACTTTGGATCAATATCTTACATAGGTTGAGCGGTTCAGGGCTCAACGTTCCGAGTTGAAAAACAAAGACAGCTTGTATCAAAAGGTGACCCAGAACGGTGAACCCAGAACCTGTGAACGCTTAAGGAGATCCCCTATGAATACCCAGCCCAAAATCATCGCTCTCGATCAAATTGCCGGGGTGATCGCCCAAAAATTTAGAACAAAAGATGAAATCACGTGCTATGTCGGATCCAACGCCGCCACTCCGACGGCTTCCCTGGCGGCGCTGACCCGTGCCGTCAAATTGCGCCGGCCGCGCTTGCCGTTCATTAAAATGGTCCACATGCTGCTGCAGGGTCCGGTCCCCTATGTTGAAGAAGGGTTGCAGGACCGGGTGATGACTTACTCCACTTTTTCAGGGGGAGACGTCAGAAAGGCGGCCAATGAGGGCCGTGCATATTATCTGCCTTGTACCCTGGCCAATCTGGTCAGTTTGATCTCCAAGGGCCGCAAATACGAACCGGATGTCGTTTTTTTTAAGGTGCGTCAAAACGAACATACCGGCGAATACAGTCTGGGGCTCTCCGTTGAGGCACTGCATACGGCTATTGATCATGCCGAAGTGGTCATTGCGGAACTCGATGACAGCATGCCGTTTACCCAGGGACAAAGCGTGGTGGACGCTCAGTCTATTGATTATTTGATTGAGGAGCAGGTTAAACCGGTTTATCATTTTGCGGCACCGGATTTTGAGAATTTATCGCCGGAGGAACGCAGAATCGGCGAGTTGATAACAAGCAATTTCATTTACGACAATGTCACCCTGCAGGTTGGCATCGGCAAGATTCCGGATGCCGTCATTGGAACCATTAAAGATGCCGGTTATAAGGACCTTGGGATTCAGACCGAGCTCTATGGCGATGGTTTAATGCTGCTGGAAAAAAAAGGCATTGTCACCAATCGTAAAAAGAAAGCCAATCTGGGATACAGCACCACCAGTCTGATCATGGGTTCCAGAGAACTGTACGATTTCGTCCACATGCGCACCGGAGTTCAAATGCGGCCTTCAGCCTACACCAATTCAGCTGATACCATCCGTAAAAACAGCCCTTTTATCTCGGTAAATACGGCTATTGGGGTCGATATGTTCGGCAATGTCTGGGCGGATTTTATCGACCCCCGGCGATATTACAGCGGTGTGGGCGGCCAGCCGGATTTTATCCGGGCGTTAAACGATCGGGACTATGGGACCCCCATCATCGCCATAAAAAGCATTACCACGAAAGGCGAGTCAAAAATTGTCAGGATGCACCCGCCGGGAATCGGTCTTACAGCCAGTGCCTATGACGGGGTGGTCATTGTCACCGAATACGGCATCGCCGATTTACGTGAACTGACTTCCGGCGAAAAAGCCATGGCCATTGCCAGCATTGCCCATCCGCAATTTCGTGAGGAATTCTTGCGCAGTATATACGAAGATCCGCTGTTTACAAAATCCATTGGGGGTTACCTGGACAAAACTCCCAACGGAGTTTGTCTGTATGAGGGTAAAATTAAGCTGGAAACTTGATGCTGGTTGCTTTGCTGGTTGCGGACAAAAAGGGCATAGAGTACAGACCTCGTTGAATCGTTTATCCACCAAACTGAAGGCGGGCTTGCAGCGAAGTCGAATGGTTGTTTATGTAAATTATAGTCATAATTTCAGAATATTACGATTCTTACCCAAGAATTATTGTTCTTTCTTTTGAAACAGGAAGTGTCCAATTATTTTGTTCGCTCATTTTTCGTGACTCATTTTAACCTCATCATTTGAGTCACGTTTTTGCGGTTTTCTGATTTTTGTGACACTTTCCCCTCGTATAGTTGGAGTCACGTATTACCTATTTTCTTATTTTCGTGACCTTTCTCATTGATTTCCAGTACCGTTCACGTTACAAGCGATTAGGAAAAACTAGGGGGGGTTATATGTTTTTAAATAGATATGAAGAGATTAAATCCCTTAAATCTCTGCTCGATTTAAATAAATCGTCAATTGCAGTCTGCAAAGGAAGGAGAAGTATTGGAAAAAGCAGATTGATTGAGGAGTTCGGTAAGCATGCCGCCAATTTTATCGATATTCAGGGTCTTGCCCCACGAAAAGGCACAAAAAAACAAGACCAGCTGGCTGCATTCGGGTCACAACTGTCTAAAAGCACTTCCCTACCCGCTTTAGTCCCCGATTCATGGGCGCAGGCATTCAGCCTCCTCAATTCTGTTGTTGGTAAGTCAGAAACCGTTGTTCTCCTGGATGAAATTTCCTGGATGGCATTAGGCGACCGGGATTTCCCCGGCCTGTTGAAAATTGCATGGGATACCGAACTTTCCAAGCATCCTAAACTGATCTTAGTGCTGTGCGGATCAATCTCATCCTGGATTGATGTGAATATATTAAACAATACCGGCTTCCGTGGCCGTGTTTCAGTTTCGCTTTGTGTACGGGATCGGCATCTTGTTTTTCCGAACCAGTTCACAGTGCGACCCATACCCATCTATGCGGGTGAACTGGGTCTGGGAATAGAGGACGCCGATTTTTTCTCCGGAATTATCAGTTTCGAGCAGCTGTTAACGATTCCTGTGGGAGGTTAATGCCCGTTGTTAAGAATTTATGATGAACTTTAGAAAACATATCCTTAAAATCGTTTGCTCCTTTGCTATTTTCCTGCTTGCGGCTTGCGTGCATCAACCGGGAGTCAGGGTTGAAGTTCTGCCCCGCTATGATGCGCTGTTTGATAACGAGAAGGGGTGGACGGGGGCCGATGGCGCTTATTCCATACCCCTTTCAGATGATGTAACCCTGTGGCTGTTTGGGGACACCTGGCTGGGTGACACACGAAACGGCGCGCATGTCAACGCCACCCTCGTCAATAATACCGTTGCCCTTCAGCACGGAATGCTTCCGTCTGAAGTCTCGCTGGATTTTTATCATGGGCGCACAGCGGATGACAAACCTGCAGCCTTTATCCGGCCCGCCGATGGCCGCGGATGGTTCTGGCTATACCATGGCGTGCTTACCCGGCAGGGTTTGGTTCTTTTCCTGATTCAGATCGAACGCACGGAAAAACCTCCGGAAGCCGGTTTTAAAATAATTGCGACCTGGCTGGGGCATGTCGCCAATCCCGGGGATCCCCCGGACCAGTGGCGAATTGCCCAGTACAGAATACCATGGGGAGATTTTTCTTCGTCTGCCGGTACTTTCTTCGGCTCCTGGATACTGAAAAAGGGTCCCTGGCTTTATATTTACGGCACAGCCGAAGATGTCATTGACGGTTTTCACCACAAATCCATGACGCTGGCGCGGGTGCCCGAAAATGGCTTGCTAAAATTCGACCAGTGGCGTTTTTATGTCAACGGTAGCTGGTCTGCTGATTATAAAAAAGCAGAGCGTCTTTGTGCCGACATGGCCAACGAATATTCGGTGTCTTATCTTGAGGCCCTAAAAAAATTCATCGTTGTTTACAGCGAAAGCAGCCTCCCTCAGAGTATTGCCGCCCGCTTTGCTTCCAACCCCATGGGTCCTTGGAGTGATCCCGTAACATTATATCAGTGCCCGGAAATGAGCCGGCGTGAGGACATTTTGTGTTATGCCGCCAAGGGCCACCCGGAGCTGTCTGCAGCTCCGGATGAACTGATCATCACTTATGTGGCCAATTCCACTGATTTTTATAAAATGGCGGGGGATACCCGGCTATACCGGCCGCGGTTTATACGGGTGAAGTTTAGGGGGGCCGGAAGTAGATAGCCGGGACCAGAGGGCCCGTCGAAGATCCCGCTCGGCGGGGGCACTGTTTCCTCCCTGAAAGGGAGTGTTGGTTTTATTACATATAAGTGCCGCCTCTGACCAAAAAAAAACGGCCAGTCTGATCGGAAAAGAAACTTTGGTCTTTGCTATTTTCACATGATGGGCTAACTAAAAAAAATGAACGTCGAATGAAGGAATTCTATCTTTTTTATAAACGAATGGAACCGTTCACAGGTTCAGGGTCAACGTTCAGGGCTAAGATAAAGAAACATTAAAATTTACTCTCAGCGTTCTTTGCGCCTGGCGATGAACTATTACTTGCAATCCAATCCAAAAAGGGCTGAGACCCGCCCAAAACGGGCAGACTCACAATGCAGGGGCAGTCATAACTGTGCATTGATCTGACTTTTTCAATCAACTCCGGCATGCGTTCCTCTGTCGTTTTAGCAATCATGACCACTTCCGCGTCATCCTGTATCTCTCCTTCCCACAAATAAAAAGAGTTCATATTGTCAAGAATGTTGACACATGCCGCCAGCCTGGAGATTACCAGTTCTTTCGCGATTTTTTCAGCTTCATCCTTGTCGCCGGCTGTCATATAAACAAAAATTATTTTCATCCCGTCCCCCTGTTACAGATTCAAAATTATTGTCCATATTCGATGTTCTACGTTCGATCAATTCACTGTTCCGGCCAGGCGGAGTTTCATACGAACCCATTCGCCGGAGATACTGCACTAAAATTCCAAATCACAATACTCAAATTCCAAACAATATCCAAGTAAAAAAAACCAATTTCCTAAACAGTCCGATCAGTTTACTGACATCTTACGACGCATCCGACTGATTTGAATTTTGGTATTTGAATTTTTCATGGCTTTAATAAATAAAATAACTATTTAAATCCAGCTATTTATCTGATTTAACTACTCAATCCATAAGCCACCCCGACCTGTCGGGATGAGAATTTAAAAGGTTCTACCGTTACCGCGAGGGCATGCTTGACGGGTGCAAATCTGATCGATGCCGGCGGCTTATGAATTGATATAAATCAGCGACCCCCAGCA
>JAJRVC010000083.1 GCA_024277475.1 Deltaproteobacteria bacterium | reverse complement strand
TCAACGTTCAGGGTTACCTTTCTTTCATTGATCCTGCTTGTAGGCCATCCGTTTTCTGACAGGATCAACAGGGCAGCCGAATCGAATTTCGAAGGGTAACTTCGCTCTGCTCAGTCTTTTTTTAAATTGACAGAATACATTATTCGATGTTCATTTTTTAGTTAATCCGTCATATAAAACTATCCAAGGCGTGGGCTACGAGCCGGAGACCAGGGCGGACTGGGACACAGCGGTGTCGCGGGTTGCCGTCAGGTATTTGCCCCGCCCGGAAAGGGACTTGATCTGGTTGTTTTCAAAGAGGATCGTGCCCCTTTGCATGGTCAAAATAGGCTCTCCTTGTCCCTGTCTGCCGGCATACAGTCCAAAATCGACATTTAATTCCGGGTGAGTATCACCGATGATGTATTCAAGGCCCGGGTCAAAAATGACCAGATCGGCATCCGCTCCGGGCTCAAGTATACCCTTACGTGGATAGAGACCGAATATTTTAGCCGGATTTTCGCTCAGCTGCGCCACCATTTGAGGCAGGGTGATGCGGTCATCATTCACCCCTGCCTGGTACACCACCTTCAGCAAAGTTTCCAGGCCGGGGATCCCGTTAGGTGCACTGAAGATCTTGTCTCGCAAGGGTTCGTTGGCAGCCGTATTACTACCCGCAGCATCCGAACCAATGACCTGTATACGTCCGTCTGCCACTGCCTGCCACAGTGCATCGATATCGGGCTGCCGTCGCAGCGGTGGCGCCATTTTAGCAAGGGTCCCCCTTTGGGCCATAACCCCCTCAGTCAGGGTGAGGTAGTGGGGGCAGGTCTCCACGTAAAATTCTGCGGACTGCCACTTTTCGAACAGAGCCAATACTTCCAATGTTTCGGCGGTGCTGATGTGCGGCACGTAAATGGGACAGGATGCGGTCTGAGCCAGGGTCAACAACCGAAAAACCGCTTCGGCCTCCGAAAGATTGGGGTGGGACTGTGGATAAAATTGCGGGGTTTGCTGCCCCTGCCTGATCAGTTTTTCCTCCATAAAATCGATAATGTCGCCGTTCTCGGCATGGGCGGCCATAAGCCCGCCGTGCTGCGCCACCGTATTCATAAGGCGCAGCAGTTCATCATCGTTCAGCTTCATGCCGCGTTTGGCATAGGCCATAAAAGCTTTAAAGGAGATAATCCCCCGCTCGATCATTTGTGGAATGGTCTTCTCGATGTCCGCCATGTCGTCTTGCAACAGTGTGCAGTGCAGGCTGAAATCCACCAGGGAGGTAGACTCGCCTTCGGCGATGAAACTTTCGACGGCCGCGATCAGCCCGCCGCTCTGCCCCCAGGCTTTGACGGCGCCGATGTATGGGATCAGGGTCGTCACCCCTTCACAGACGGCGGCCCGGGAGAGGGTATCGATGCGGTCGGCATAGACCGGATGCAGGTGGGCGTCGATGATGCCGGGAAGAATATAATTGCCGGCCGCATCGATAACCCGTCCTGCGTTGCACTCAGCTCCTGGGGGTGCAATTGCGGTAATGCAACCATCGCTGATCAGGACATCGGCCGCAGTAATAGAATGACTGTTGACAACCCTGCCGTTTATAACGGCGATATCGTTTTTCTGAGAATCCATTTGTCCTCCAGCAGTTGAACGGTTACTCCAGCAGTTCACCCAGAATGCGGGCCACAATAGTACTGGACACCATGACCGGAGTGTTGCAAAGCGCACGTACTTTTTCGCCCAGTTGCCGGTTAAACCCCATACAGTAAAGCACGATAACATCGCAGCCCTCGTGCCGGAACCGCTGACAGGCGACTTCTATCGATTTTTCTCCTGCATAAGGGGAGGCCGCCGCAACCGTCAAATTAGGATTGATCGCTTCCAGTCGCCGGCGAACCCAGTTCTCCTGTTCCGGCACGGGTACCAGGATACCCAGCCGATGACGTTCACGGAGCAATCCGGCCACACAGCGGTCGACCAGCCGCTGAGGTTCAATTACCAGGCAACGGGTGCCGAAGTCAGGGAAATCACCATTGCAAAGCAACAGTATCATGTTCACACCCTTGTTGTCCAAAGCCGTCACGACGTTATTAAGGCGCGGCAACAACTTGTCTTTGGCAACAATCACCTCTGTGCCGTCCTGCATGCGGGTTACCAACGGCAGCATTCCGGCCTCGGGAGCATACTCCTTTACCTCGGTCAAGCTCAGACCGTCCAGGGCGCCGTGCTCAATAATCGTTACGTGGTCGCCCAGATAGATCTGTATTTCCGGTACCACGTCTGTGCGGGGCGACTGCCCGATGGTAACGATTCCAATGCGTTTTTTCATCTGTAACCGTTCATGAGTTCAGAGGTTCAGGGTTGAAAGGTTAATGATAAACAGAAATATAGTATAACCTGATCGAGTATCGTTTAATCTCGGTTATATTTTGCCAAGGGCCTTGAGAATTTTGTCAGGGGTCAGCGGCAAGGTATGCACACGCGCCCCGATGGCAGCGGTGACCGCATTAGCCAGGGCCGGAGCGGCCGGTACGGTCGCCGGTTCGCCGATCCCTTTGGCTCCAAACGGACCGATACCGCCGCCGGATTCAATCATGATACTTTCCACCTCGGGCACATCCTTGGCGGTAGGTATCAGATACTCCGCCAGTGATGGGGTCATGGTAACCCCCTTTTTAATCACCACATCCTCAAAGAGACCATATCCGAGCCCGTAGATCGCGCCGCCCTCCATCTGTCCCTCGGCGCTCAGGGGATTGATGGCCTGCCCAACGTCGAAACAGGAGATGATTTTGAGCACGTCGATCATACCAGTTTCAGTATCCACCGCCACTTCCATGCCAATGGTGCCGAAAGTCAAATCAGGCCAGACCTGCCCCTGGCCGGTTTTAAAATCCATTAACTCCCGGGTCGGAGCGCTGAATTGAGCCACGCAATACAACTCAATCCCATCTGCAGCCGCTGCCTTGATCACATCCGATAATGGGATAACCGTATCCGGATCGTTGTTGCCGCAAATTTCCGAGATGATGATATCGCCCCGGTCGCCGCCGTAGCTGATCGTGCATTCCCGATTCTCTTTTTCGACCACCATCCAGGGTTTACGCTCGGGTTGGATAAATACCTTGCGGTCCCGGATATCCAGAAATTCAGGACTCACACCCAGCATCCGGCCCGCTTTTTCCAGAAGATTTCGTCGTACCGTGGCGGCCGCTTTCAAGGTAGCATTGCCTGACATATACAGCTGACGGGTGGCGGTAGTTGTACCTGCCAGCGGGGTCAGGGCGGAGTCACCGTGAAAGACAGTGACATCCTCCAGGGAAACGCCGAGTGCTTCAGCGGCGATCTGGGCAAGCGAGGATGCCTGGCCCCCCCCGAGATCCTGTACGCCGCAACGAACCGATACGCTGCCATCGAGATCTACACTGACGTAAGAGCGCGAAGTGTCATGTAAAAAGCACATGCGGCCATAGCTGGACATGCATGAAGCGATACCCTGGCCGATTTTTTCACCGGCATGGTGCGGCTGGTTGGGTTCTCCCAGCGCAGCCACCACCTTTTCGGCGGTCGCTTCAGTTTCCACGGCATGTTCCAACACCCGTCCGGTTGACAGGCTATCGCCGGTATGCAGGTAGTTTCTCTTGCGGATCTCCAGCGGAGACATGCCCAGTTTTTCAGCCAGTTCATCCAACTGGCATTCGTAGGCAAAACAGGGCTGATTGGCACCAAAGCCACGGTTTGCGCTGGTGAAAATGTTGTTGGTTAATACCGTATGGGTGTCCACCTTGACATGGGTGATGTCGTAAGGACCGGTGGCATTGACGGTGGAGTAAAGAAGCACCCAGGGGCTCAGGTAGACATAGGCACCGGCATCGGAGATCAGCTCAGCCTCCATGGCCACCAGTTTGCCGTCTCTGGTGGCTCCGGTTTTATAGTACATCCGGTAGGGATGGCGTTTGCTGTGAGCAAGAATTGATTCCTCGCGGGTAAATGTCAGGGAAACCGGCCGCTGGGTTTTTTGCACCAGCAACGCCAGATAGGTCTCAACGGTGATATCTTCCTTGCCGCCGAAACCTCCGCCGAGCATGGGAGCGATAACACGCACCTTGTTTTGCGGCAGCCCCAGCACCTCGGCGATGCCGCGGAAGTGCTCGATGACCTGGGTTGCCGCGCGAATAGTGACCACCCCCTCATCATCCAGCCAGGCTACCCCGGCCTCCGGCTCGATATAAGCGTGATCCACCGGCTGGACCCGGTAGGTGTTCTGCACAATGACATCCGCTTCGGCAAAGCCTTTTGCTACATCTCCTTTGCGAACCTTATAGCTGCAAATAACGTTGTTCTCTTCTTCTCCCACAAAATAGGCTCCCGGTTTCATCGCTTCCACCGGATCAAAAACACCTTCCAGTGGCTCGTAATCCACCTTGATCTCTTTCAAGGCCGCCGTGGCAAGTTCCAGCGTTTCAGCGGCCACAATGGCAACGGCTTCACCCTTAAAGCGCACCTTCTTTTCGGCCAGGACCCGGTAGAGGCCTTCGAACCCGCCGACCGTATGGGTCTGGCCGAATTTAGTTACCGTTTCGTTGTTAGGTACATCTTTGGCGGTCATGACAGCGACCACCCCGGTCATCTCCTCTGCTGCACTGGTGTCAATCGATTGAATACGTGCGGCGGCGTGTTCGCTTCTGAGTACCTTGCCATAGAGCATGCCGGGGACAATGTAATCAGCGGCATAAACGGTGTTGCCAAGTACCTTGGACCAGGCGTCGTGGCGGGGCCTCGGCTTCCCGATGATATTGTATCCGCCCTTGGGCGCCGTATTCGGTATCGCACGGTCTCCTGTTTGGGTATTGATAAGATCAGCCATGGCTACGGCCTCCTGTTTGCGGGTTTTGTTTTGTGGCGGCATCCGCAACGGCGCGAAAAATTTTGGTATAACCGGTGCAGCGGCAGAGGTTACCGGATATGGCGTCACTAATTTCCGCTCGGCTGGGATTGGGATTTTGCTCAAGCAGGGCAGCACTCGACACAATCATACCGGGTGTACAAAAACCGCATTGAATGGCACCTTGTTCCACAAAGGCGGTTTGAAGCGGGTGCGGATTTTCCCGGGTTCCGATACCTTTAACGGTGATTACTTCCTTTTCATTGGCCTGTACACTCAATACCAGACAGGCATTGACGGGGCGGCCCTGGAGAAGCACTGAACAGGCACCGCAATCGCCCTGGCCGCAGCCGTTTTTGACTTCCACTGCCCGCCATTTATTGCGCAGGGTGTCGAGGAGGGTTTCGGTGGCCGTCACTTCTGCTGTGCGCCACTCCCTGTTGACGTTGACTCGAATGGAATATTTGTTCATGCCAGTGTTCTCCCAACCAGGAATTGACTATCGAAAATTGAATATTTAGTGAATTGTTAGGCTCCGTTCTTTTTAAATCGATCATTCTATCCTGACCATGCTTGAAGCAGATTGCGTCTTAAAATTGCTCCGGCAGCCGCTTGACGGTAGCTTTCGGTACCGCGAATATCGCTGATAGGCGCTATTTCTTTTTTGAGCAAAGCATCACATTCGGCCAAGAGCTCGCCATTGACAGCGTTGCCCTCAAGCAACGTTTCCAGGGCGTAGGCGCGGATCGGTTGCGGTGCAACGGAACCAAAGGCAACGCGAGCCTTGGTAATACGGCCATTTTCTTTCAACAACATGAGGGCCACGCTGGCCACGCAGATACTGGCGGCTTTTCGCAGTCCCAGCTTGGTGTGGCCGCCTTTGACCTCCCGGGCGGGCAGCGGCAGGGTGATCCGGGTCATCACATCGCCCCTGCCGAGCCGGGTCAGTTTATAACCCATAAAAAATCTGTCGATGGGCACGGCCCGCTCTTTGCCCCCGGCATCGGAAATATGAATGGTGGCCTCCAGGGCCAGCAGCGGTGGGGCCGTATCCGCGCAGGGCGAAGCATTGGCCAGGTTGCCGCCAATGGTTGCGCGGTTGCGGGTCAGCGGGTTTCCAAGCTCTGCGGCAGCCTTTGACAGGATGGGAAAGTGTTCACGAATAACCTCGCTTGCAGTGATTTCGGCGATGGTGGTGGCAGCACCGATGGCAACGCTGTCTTTATCAAGTTGGATACCCACCAATTCCTGCAGATCGCCGACGTCCACCAGTACCTGCGGTGTTTTGACGCCGTCTCGCATTTCGGGAACAAGGTTCGTTCCACCGGCGATAACCGTGGCACGATTTTTATTTTGTGCCATGAGAAGAAAAAGTTCTTTGATATCATTTGGCTTCAGATATTCTATGTTTCTCATCGGTTCCTCCATGGACGCTGCCCATTTTCGAACTTTGAAATGCTGTCATAACGAATTTATAACCAGATTAAGACACGATCCTTTTAATACGAGTTAATACGAGCTCTGCTGGTTTTTCAACCCGGAATGTTGAACCCGGCTCGGCTGAGCTTGTCGCAAGCTGAACCGCTCAACCTATATATTGCATTCTGTCGAGTCATTCAGCGCCGGAGCCCATTTTACATATTTTCTTTTATCGTCTTTAGCACATCTTCTGTAATATTAAGTGTCTCATTAATATCCTCTGCGGTATGCGCTATAGAGATAGAGTACTCCTCAAACCAGCCGCTGCCCATGGGAATGACACCTTTGCTGAGCATCCCGTACCAGTATTCCGTCCACATGGCTTTGTCGCACCGGTTAGCCTGGCGATAGGTATGAGGAATTTCCGGAACAAACTGGATTCCGCCCAAAGGGCCTTCATGAGTAACACAGGCCGGCAACTCGAGCCGGTTGATGATGTCCTTTAGACCGGCAGCATAGTTGTCTCCCAGTTGATTGATACGATCGGTTGCCTCTTTGGTCATTACTTTCGTCAGGCAGGCTAACCCTGCAGCGGTGGTCAGGGGATTGGCATTATAGGTGCCGAAATGGACCGCCGGACCCAATGGCGTGATGAGCCCCATCAAATCCCGCCGGCCGCCGAAAGCGCCCAGGGGTGTGCCGCCCCCGATGGCTTTGGCCAGACAAACCAGATCCGGTTCGATATTGTACCGTTCACAGGCACCACCCATGGCGAGACGACAGCCAACTTTGACTTCGTCGAAAATTAAAAGGACGTTGTGTTTGCGGGTCAATTCGCGCACGGCTGCCAAATAACCCGGGTCGGGGGGTATCACACCGCCGTTGGTCATGCACGGCTCGATGATGAAACAGGCGATTTCGCCTTCATGCTTTTTTAACTGGTATTCCAGGCTTCCCAGATGATTGAATTGGACCACATAGGTGTGGTCCGTGGCCCCCGGCGGAATTCCGGCGCTTTCCACGATGGATGACGGCATCCAGTCCGGTCCGGCCGGCGTATTGTCAGGCACGGCGCAACTGACCATGAGGACATCGCTGGCGCCGTGGTACATGCCTTCGCATTTGAGCACGCCCATTTTTTGGGTCGCTGCTCTTGCCAGACGAACTGCATACATGGTGGCTTCAACACCGGATTGAGTATATCGCAGCATTTCCATCACCGGATACCGGCGCTGAATTTCTTCGGCCAGATCCGTGGCGACGGTTCCGGAAAGTCCGAACAAAATCCCCTTTTTTGTTTGCTCATTGATGGCCTCGGATATAAACGGATCGGCATGTCCGGCAATCATGGCGGCGTAGCACATGCTGTAGTCGATGTACTTATTGCCGTCCAGATCCCAGACATAGGCGCCTTGACTGTCTTTGACAAAGATCGGATACGGCGGCCAAAACTGGATAGCGCTGCCGACACCGCCGGGAATGATGGCCTGGGCGCGTTTGGCTTCCACGCCGGAAGCAGGCGTTCTTTTTACATACTCATCCATGAAACTTGACATGATGCACCTCCCTTAATTTAAAATTACTATCTCAAATTACATCCCAACCCGGACAAGTCGGAATTGAATATTGACGATTGAATATTTGTGGTATCGCTTCGCTCTGTCTTTTTCCCGGGTCGGTAAAACCTTTGCGGGCACCACTGGAAGCGGTGGCTTAATATCGGAATTATTGCCCCGGCTGAGGTTTATTTTCGGCGGCTGTCTTTTGAATCGCTCTTACGATACCGTTATAGCCGGTACAACGACAGATATTGCCTTTGATATGGTGGCGGATTTGGTCCTCACTAGGGTTGGGCTCCTTTTTCAATAAATCCCTTCCCACCAGTACCATGCCCGGTGTGCAGAAACCACACTGGATTGCGTTGGTGTCAAGAAACGCCTCCTGCAGGGGATCCAGGGTGCCGTCGGAATTCGCCACCCCCTCGATGGTGGTAATCCGGCTGCCATCCACCGCAACGGCCAGGGTCAGGCAGCCCAGGATCGGCTCGCCGTCGACCACAACCGTGCAGGCCCCGCACTGACCGGTTCCGCACGCGTATTTCGTACCCGTCAACCCGACGGTTTCTCGAATCACATTGACCAGCAACTCATTGGGGGTCACCCGCAGTTCGTATTTTTCCCCGTTGATGGTTAGGTGGATGGTATGCGTTTTCATTATTTTTCTCCTCCGGCCTTCTGCCATGCCCGCCAAAACCCATCGGTGAACATCACTGCGACCATATGCCGTCGATATTCCCGGCTCGTCCGGCCCCGGACAGGCGGGTTAATCTCTTTGCCGACCTGAAGAGCGACATCTTCGATTAGCTGCTTTTCAACTGGTTTAGCATTGATCAGCGCTTCGGCCCGGGGTGTCCGCATGGGCACCGGTGCGGCCGCCCCGCAGGCAATGCGGCAGGACTTGCAGACACTGCCTTCCCGGACAACGGCAACGGCACAGGTGATTTTGGAAATGTCCGCCCCGACCCGAGCGGTTTTTTCGAATGCGCTGGAAGTATATGGGGGAAGTGCATCGAATTCAATTTCAGTCAAGATCTCATTGTCCGCTATTACGGTTTTATTGGGTCCGGTATGAAATTCTTTCAGATCCAGGGTTCTTTCAGCGTTCAGGCTGACCAGTTTGATACGGGCATTATAGGTAAGCAGCGGGGGGGCGGTATCCGCCTTGGGTGACCCGTTGGCAAGATTGCCGCCCACGGTTCCCATGTTCAGCACCTGGGTTTTGCCGATGGAGTAGATCGATTCGTAAAGCCCGGCATAAACGGTACTCCCGGCAAAGCAATCCTGAACGGTTTTAAAATTATTGCCGGCCCCGATTTTTATGACGGTTCCTTTTGAAATCGATTTCAATTCAGGCAGTCTTTTAATGTCGATTACATGCGCCGGGGTTCGTTTGCCGAATTTTAAATGACCTACCAGATCCGTTCCACCGGCAAGTATTTTGGCTTGTGGGCCATAGCGAGACAACAGCTCCAGAGCCTTTTGCAGGGTTTGGGGAGCATGATATTCAAACTCGTGCGAAATCAGTCTTGTATTCATTGCTTATTTCTCTCCACCCTTTTGATTTTATTACCCTTATGATATTGGCTATGATGACGGCACATTAGCTATCCTTTGCCATGTTGTTTATTCAAAACTGGGGTTAATGCTTCCAGTACGACTTCAGGGGTGATCGGAGCATGGTAAAAACGGATACCGACGGCATTGTAGATGGCATTGGCAACGGCCGCTGCGGTGGCGTTATTGGCGGCTTCACCCACTCCTTTAGCCCCGAACGGTCCGGACGGTTCATAGGTGTCGGCAAAAAAAGTTTTAACATGGTCAACCGGCGGCATGTCCACCGGTGTATAAGATTTGTAATCGATAAACGTCGCACCACAGGTGAGTCGGCCGGATTCGCGGTCATAGTCCGTATCTTCCAGCAATGCCAGTCCGATGCCGCGACACAGACCGCCTTCCAATTGCCCGGCGGCAAGATCCGGGTTGATGGGGGTGCCGCAGTCCACTGCAGCAACGGCCCGGGTTGTTTTGATCTCACCGGTATAGGTGTCGACTTCGACTTCAATAAAATTGGTAACAAAACAGGGCGGGCAGTTTACCTGACGGTGGCTGACCACACCGATAGCAGTCCCCCAGCCCTTTAACTGTGCCATTTTCGCGACTTCACCCACAGAAATATTTTTTGCCAGTGTGCCGGGGAGATAGATAATTCCCTGGCCGGATCCTTCTTCGGGGTAGATTTTTAAGGCCTCGGGATTCACATCGGTCAAACGGGAAGCAAATTCCAGTAATTTTGTTTTTGCTTTTTTTGCTGCCCGCTGGATACTGGCACCGCCACAGTAGACACCTCGGGTGGCATGGGTACAGACATCATATCCGGTAGATTGGGTGTCTGATGGCGAGATGCCGACCTTGTCAACCGGCACGCCCAATTCTTCAGCGACAATTTTGGCGCCGGCCTCTAGGGTCCCCCCCCCATGACACATGAGGGCCGTAGAAAAATCAACGGATCCGTCTTCATTCACCTTTACCATGGCGGTGGAGTAATCGATGACTTCACCGGGGGTGGGCGCACCCGTTCCGGAGGTGTGAAAACCCCTGGCCACTCCGATGCCGCGTCGGTAGCGGCCCGATTTCATCTCAGGTTTGATACGCTGATCCCAGTCGATCATATCTTTGCCCTTGAGCAGCATTTCTTCCACACCGCAGCTGCGGATAACCGACCGGACCGTCGGCCCCTGGCCCCAGAAAGTTTCACCCAGGCCGACATAATTTTTCAATCTGAGTTCAATGGGGTCCATTCCCAGTTTTTCGGCAATAATATCCATCATGGACTCGACGGCAAAGGAGACCTGGGGATTGCCGTATCCTTGCATGGCGCAGGCCGGTGCCTTGTTGGTGTAGACGGCCGTACCGTCAAAGTTGAGATGGGGCATACGGTAAAGCGAAACAAACCAGCCGGCCATACACCCGAGCAACGGGTAGGCCTGTATATTGTGCCCTCCGATATCGACTACTGTTTTCAACTCACCGGCCGTAATGGTGCCGTCCTGTTTAAGACCGTACTTTAATTTGATGATGGAAGGATATTTACAATGATCATACATATCCTCTTCACGGGATAAAACCAGCTTGACCGGCTTTTGTGCTTTTAGCGCCAGGGCGACACAGATGGGGATACAGGTGTTCATTTGAATACTGGAGCCGAACGCACCGCCGATCGGCACGCGATGCACGTTTACACGGCTTAAGGGAATTTTAAAAATACGTCCCAGCAATTGGCGTGTGTTATGGATCGACTGGGCGGTAGGCCAGACAGTGATACCGCCGTCGGCTTCCGGCCGGCAAACAACCGACTTGGTCTCCATCTGCGCATGGTATACCCGTCCGGTCTTAAATTCTCTTTCAACAATCAGGTCTGCTTCTTTAAATCCTTTCGCGACATCGCCTTCGCCCACCTGTCTGTGGCAGGCAATGTTATTTTTGATGGGCAATTTTTTTTCACCCAACATAATCGCATCGTAAATCGGCACGGCTCCTGCTGCCATGGCGTCGTAAGGATCAAAAAGCCCCGGTAGTCGGTCATATTCCACCTTAATGGCCTGCATCGCCTTTTCTGCCAGGGCCGGTGTGCGGGCCGCCACGGCCGCCACCCCTTCTCCCACATGGCGTACAGTGCCGGAAAGCACCCGTCGGTCGCGATAGGTCTTTTGCGGGATGCTGACCTGCCGTTCGTTATAAGTAATGTCGGGGACATCTTCATGGGTCAGGCAGATCGCCCCCAATGCTTCCGCTCCGGATACATCCACTGAAACGATGCGTGCATGGGGATAGGGGCTGGGCAGTACCCGGGCATGATACATGCGGGGCAGGGTCACATCCGAAACATAGGTCTCTCTTCCGGTGACTTTGGCAAAGCCATCTTTACGCCGGGAAATTTGCCCGATTGCATGAAATTTGTTATCGTCCATTACAAACTTTCTCCATAGCTTCGTCAGGCTTAATCCAAAATTTGGAGCCAAATTGGCAATTATTTGGAAAAATGAGCATTTTATAACCTTTGAACTCTGAACCTCTATCCCCGAACGTTGAACCCTGAACCTGTGAACGGTTACGTGCTTTATTACCAAACCGGAGGAGTCCAAACAAACAGGACTTCAGCGGTTATTTTACCGATATTCATCCAGCGATGGGGGAGGTTACCATCAAAATAGAGTGTATCGCCCTGTTGCAGCGAAATTATTTTTGATCCGATTTCAAATTCAATCTTACCCTTCAGTACCAGCACAAATTCCTCAGATCCCCTGGGATGCGACATATTCCCGGAGTCGTTTAACATGCCACCGGGTTCGATCACACTGAGCAGTGGCTGCATCTTTTTTTGAAATACCCCTTTTGTCAAGAGCTGGCTGGTAACCTTTTGATCCGGGTAATTAATGGTTCTTCGATCGGCTTTTCGCAGATGCCAGTTTCCCTGGTCCTCTGTGCCTTCATCCCGAACAAGATTCGCCACGGGTGTTTCCAACGCCTCGGCAAGACGACCGAGCATCGATACCGAAGGAGAACTGGTCCCCTTTTCGAGTTGAGAAATATAAGATTTTGTACAGCCGGCTTTTTCGGCAAGTTGCTGGAGGGTAAGTTTCTTGCGGTTTCTGAGTTGCTTGAGTCTACCTGGGATCTTGTTTTCCATTTGGGTCCTAATGCAGGTGTAGCAGAATTAAACAAGTTTAGCTAAAATACACTTATCTTAATGGGTTTTGTTTTGTCAAGAAAAAAATAGACAATTAAACATTTTTTTTAGAATGGTCTATAGTCTTAAAAACTATAGTGAAAACAGATAGATAAAAAATAACAGATAGGCAATAAACATTTCTTATAATGAAAATTAAATTAGAATCCAGGTGAAGAAAATTTTTAATTTTTATTATATAGGTTAAATATAACTTGACATATTTTGTTTGCCTGGCTATCAATTCCATTTCGGGGTTCAGGTGTTCAGGGTTCAAAGGTTCATGGTAACAAAAAAAGGAGGTAAATATGTCTGAATGGTTTCCGCTGGATCTGGAGATCAGCAAGCCTCATCCGGGGCACGAAGCCCATCTTTGTATGGCTAAAAATGTGGGATTTGTAAAAAATAATCTCCAGGAATATAAAAAATACGTCCGTAATGCTAAATTCGTTTGCAGAAACTGCGGCCGCGCTGCTGCCAAAGCCGAGAACCTGTGTGACCCGGAAGAATTGTAGGGAACAATATGCGCTTGACCGATGAGGACAAAAGCATCCTCGACGGCAAACGGGGAGAAGCGGCACGCATCGCGCTGTCGGTACTGGTCGATCTGGGTGAGCTTTTCGGCGCCGTGGAACTGATGAGGGTATCCCAGGTTCATATCGATGCGACTTTATATATGGTGGAGGCCGGACTGGAGTTTGCCGAGAAAATGGTCGACTGGGGCGCGAAGGTGGCGGTGCCTACTTCTCTGAACCCCAGTGCCATAGACCTCCAGCGCTGGGAGGCTTACCGGGTTCCGGCTGAAACCTTGTCCAGGCATAAGCGTCTGGAAAAGGCCTATTTAAATATGCAGGCCACCCCGACCTGGACATGCGCTCCCTATCAACACGGGATTATTCCACGGTTCGGCGAGCAGATTGCCTGGGGCGAGTCAAATGCCATCGCTTTCGCCAACTCGATCATCGGGGCCAGAACCAACCGTTACGCAGACCTCATGGATATCTGTGCGGCGATCATCGGTAAGGTCCCGAAATTTGGTCTTCACCTCGTGCAAAATCGAAAGGCCGAAATACTGATCCAGCTCAAAGATATCACCGGCGCCATGTTTGCAGACGATGCGATCTACCCGTTGCTGGGATATCTGTTAGGTGAGATGGCCGGAGATCAGGTAGCGGCCATAACCGGAATCCCCGGGAATGTGAAAATTGACAGCCTCAAGGGGTTTTGTGCTGCGGCCGCTTCTTCAGGCGCGGTCGGCCTTTTTCATATGGTGGGAATTACCCCGGAAGCGCAGACTCTGGAGATGTGTTTTCAGGGTAACAGACCGCAAACGGTTCTTGAAATAACGCCTCAAGCAATCAGGGAGACTGAAGACAAGCTCCGGACGGTGAAAAGTGACGGCGTTGATCTGGTTGTCACCGGCTGTCCGCATTATTCCACGGCCGAGTTTGTACGCCTGGTGCAACTGGTCAAAGGTAAAAAAGTTCACAGTTCGGTGGTTTTCTGGGTATTTACCAATAGAACGGTTTACGCATGGATAAAAAACAATGGTATTCTTTCCGATTTGGTTGCCGGGGGCGTTATGGTATTTACCGACGGATGTCCACTGCAATATCCCCGGGAGAGCTGGCAGTTTGACGCCGCCATGACCGATTCCGCCAAGTTTGCCAACTACTGCTTTTCCCAGAGAGGCCTTGACGCAGTCTATGGAAGTATTGAAGAGTGTGTAGCAACAGCCGTTCAAGGAAAAATCCGGCGAAAGGAAGCACCGTGGCGCTTGAAATAACAGGCTGTTGCGTGGTACCGGGAATTGCAAAAGGGGAGGTGCTGGTGACCTCACAACCCATCAGTTTCTGGGGCGGTGTAGACCCTGCAACCGGCCTTATTATTGATTTGCGCCATGATCTTTTCAGACAGAGCGTGGCGGGAAAGGTGCTGGCATTTCCTTTTGGTAAGGGGTCTAGTACCGGTTCACTCATTATGTTGGAATTGGCGCGGGTGGACAAGGCGCCCGCTGCCATCGTGAATGTGAGAACCGAACCTATCCTTGCTACAGGACCCATTGTCAGCAACCATTTTTACGGCAGGAAAATCCCGATTATTTCTCTTGATGAGAATTCATTCCGGATGCTGAAAACCGGGCAGTTCGTAACTGTCAATGCCACGGAAAAGTTCATTGTCCTTCGCGATTGACGGAGGCAGCCGGATTTTGTGATTTCTATTAATAGAGGATGATTGGCTTTCTCAGCTCTGCCTAGAAGAAATATCTGATATTCCCGAATACATAAAATGAAGTGCACGCTTACAAAATTTATTATCAGGCTATAAGGAGGATAAACCATGACACTTCGTTTTGAAAAAGCTGCATCAATTGCAATATTGTTTATTGCTATGGTTCTATTGCCGATGAGCAGTACTGCAGATGATAGCGCACATGGAATTTGGGGGGTTGGTGTACAAATTGGCATGCTTGAATACGGATCATCTCAGAACGCAGATCCTGGATTTTTAATCAGGAGTCTGAATGCCGCCAGAGAACTCGCTATCGCAAGTAGGTGTATCCCAACTGACGAGATAGACAGTTTACTTGTAGCAATGCGTGCTACATCCAATAGTAGATCTCTTTATCCGCGTATTACTGAATACCGAAATCGCCTTGCTATATACGTAATAGAAAATTGCGATTGTACAGATCAGGTATCCGGTGGGTTGGGCCGCCAGGGCTCCCTCTTTTTTAAGAAATTTTTTGTGGAAAATTAGATCACCTCCGACGAAGACGTTCGGCTTTTGAATCCGCTATCCGAAATAGCTGATTTGCCGCGTGCAACACAAAATGGTTTAGATAGAATCGGAACTTCCAATCTAATACTTGCCCAAAACGCGAAACAAAATATTCATAATCTGAAAAGGGAAGAGAGCATGGAAAACATCGCAATGGAGGAAAAACTAAAAAGTGCCGCTGAAGTAGTCTGCAAACAGGGCATGGTTCAATTTCCGGTCAGTGACACGGCGATTGCCATTATCGATCGCGTTGTCGGAGACAACGAAGAAGAACTCGACCTGATATATGCCTTCCGCGAGAGGCCGTCGCAAACAATGGACCAGCTCCAGGGGTCGAGTGGGTTTTCGACGAAAAAAATCGCACAACTGGCAACAAGCCTTGCAAAAAAGGGGCTTATTTTCAATCAACCGAGCTCTTCAGGTGTCATGATCTACAGGCTTCTGCCCCTCATGCTGGTCGGCCTGATGGAATATAAGTTCATGGTGAAGCTGACGGGGAGCGAAGAGGAAAAAGAACTTGCGGGGCTGTTCGAAAAGCTGCTGGAAGAACTGAGAAATGAGATCCAGGATCATTTTGATACGCTTTCGCCTTTGTTCAATAGTGCTCCCGCCGTAGACCGAACCGTACCCACCCGGCAAACCGAAGACGGAAAGGCCATTAAGATAATACCGGTTGATAAGGCTCTGGATGTTTCCGAAGAATTCGTTCTTCCAAGCCAGACGGTAGAAGAAATTATAAACAAATTTGATGACATCGCTGTCGGTTATTGCTTTTGCCGCCAACGGCGGAATCTGCTCGGCGATAGCTGCAGCACGGATGCGCCCACATTGAACTGTTTTACCTTCGGCAAATCCGCCCGCCATACGGCCGCCCAGGGTTTTGCCAGAAAGGTTTCGAAAGAAGAAGCGCTTAAAATCATGAAAGAAGCGGAGCAGGCCGGACTGATCCACAAAGCCTTTCACCCGGGCTCCCGAGAATCCAGCCCGGAAACCAGCATCTGTAACTGTTGCAAAGATTGTTGTGATACCCTCAACCTCTGGCGAAGCGGTACGTTGCCTCTGATCAATTCCACCTACCATCTGTCGGTGATCGACACCGAATCCTGTACCGGCTGTGGCACTTGCGTGGAATGGTGCCCCACGGACGCCATTAAGCTGAATGAAGAGGGGGTTGCACAGCGGGATGAAAATGCCTGTTTTGGCTGCGGGGTTTGCTCCCGATTTTGTCCGGAGGAGGCCATTTCGCTCAAAGAAGGTCTGCGGAGGGTTTTTATTATGCCACCGCGATTGCGTAGCGCCTGATAATAATTTTTTTTAAACCTTTATCATAAATTGATATCAAACTGGACTCATAACTTTTATGATCCGATTTTTCTTGATTTTCTATTGATCTGGTTATATCTCAATTCAATGCGGTAGGGAGCTGTTTCTTATTCAATGTTCTACCAAAGTAAGGAGGGAAAAATGAACGCAAACGATTATTCAAGACGAGAATTTTTTAAGATAGGGGGCATGTCTTTACTGGGCGCCGCGATGGCCGTAAATTTTGGAACAAAGGCCTTTGCCACGCCAACCGGTACGCCTTTTGATCCTGTCCGGTTTGCCGTGGTTACCGATGCCCACATTGACATCAAGGGTAAAAACGCTATGAAAATGAGTGCCATCAGCAGCGAGTGTGTAAAAAGAACGGTAGCGGATTTGAACGGGGAAAAAGATCTGACTTTTGTCATGGTAACCGGCGATTTACTCCAGGATGGCGAAGTGGAGAACGCCCAGGAGATAAAAAAGCATCTGGATCAGCTGACCGTACCCTATTATGTCCTGTCCGGCAATCATGATTATGTACCGGCTGATCCCAAGAAACACAGGGAAGGTTTCACCTACATGACCATCGAAGAATTTGTTAAATTTTTCAATGGTCATGGGTATGGCGATTCCAACGAGCGATATTATGTCCTCCAGATAAAGCCGGGCCTGCGACTCATCGCACTGGACGCCTGTTTGCCCCTTGAACCTAAGAAATGGGGTGCCGTGCTGCCCGATGAACAACTTAAATGGCTGGACAACCAGTTGACGGAACATAGCAATGAATTAAACCTGATATTTATGCACCATAATTTTGTCAGGTGGTCTGCTGATGAACTGGCCGGCGGTCCCAAACAGTGGTTTGGTTTGGATAATGCTGCCGAAGTCAGGGCAGTCTTATCAAAGCATGCGACCGCTGCGCCGGTGGCCATTTCCGGTCACAGGCATATCGGGTTGAATTATAAAGAATTAAACGGCGTGACATATTTCATAGCGCCGGCCTTAAATTCTCACCCCATGCGGTACACTGTCTATAACATCAGCAATCAGGCGATTGCATGGAAGACGCCCATGGTGAGTGTTTCGGAGTCCAACCATCTGGAAGCCAGAGCGAATCTGTTGAAGGCAAAATGGTGGCGGGCGACTCAATTTAAGGAAAGCAGCAGCTTTAATGACACGGCCGTGCTTCAGTTTTACGAGAACAACAGCATGATCGTAGGCTCAAAAAAGATTTAGTGAACCATCCTAATACCATTTACCTCTACGTTGTAACATGGGGTTTTACAGGGTACTGACGTGTACCGGCAGCTTGCGGTTCGGTTCGCCCAAGGCATGGCTTCCTCAAAGGCAGCGGCAATACGTATCAGCAACCCTTCTTCACCAAATCCGGCAACAAATTGAATGCCCATGGGCAAGCCGGCTGAGCTTTGGCACAGCGGAATCGAGATGGCCGGCAGCCCAGTGGTGTTGAACAAATTCAACATCATGCCCCTCTCTTGCAGTTTTCCGGCCTCAACGGTACCTATATTTTTAGATTATAACCAGCAATTAATCAGAGCATCAAGCTTTGATGTACTCTATATAATCGAATTTCCGGAACAAACCCCGTGATCCGTTGTGAATGACAAGCTTGCGAAATCATAAATTTGTTGAAATATCATCGAGAATCAATTAATTATTACAGACTCGGTAATTGTTGTGTCTATGTCAACACAGGTCAATTTCATTTTTTCGTATCTTTACCCAGGATTGTTATATGTTCATTGCTGTTGAGCAGAAAGAGCATAAAAGGCGGGCTCGGTGAATAGAAATCTGAAGCTATTTTTGGTTTGTTTTTTATTTATTCTCCCGGCCGGGCATTTGTTTGCACAGGTGCAAAAGTCCGGGGATGGACGCCTTTTTATGCGGACAGCACCTGAAGGGGCAAAAATCCGGATACTCAGTATTAAGCCCAGATTTCATCAAGGCATTTTGCTTAAACCCGGGCCGTATCAAATCGAGATTTCGGCTGATGGATATGAGACGAGAAATATATGGATAACAATGGAACCGGGCGAAGAAAGGAATTTAGCAATTTCATTAAAAAAGCTTTCGTCCTCGCTCCCAGGGAATCCTTCAGATTTGGTACTGTTGGGCATTGACGATCAAAAACGGAAGCAACACAGACAAGCCATAGAGGCTTACAAACAGGCCATTCGGATGGATCCCACCTATGTGGCGGCCTACTACAACCTGGGATATAGTTACAGCAAACTCGGTCTTCACCGGGAAGCCATAGAGGCCTACAAACAGACCATCGGACTTGAGCCCGATAACGCAGACGCCCACTACAACCTTGGGATCAGCTACAGCAAACTCGGTCTTCATAAAAAAGCTATTGAGGCCTACAAACAGGTCATCCGGCTTAAGCCCGCCGATGCAAACGCCTACTATAACCTGGGCGTCAGCTACGCTGAACTCGATCTTCAGCGAGAAGCCATAGAGGCCTACAAGCAGACCATCGGACTTGAGCCCGATAGCGCAGACGCCTACTGCAACCTGGGTATCAGCTATAGTAAACTAAGCTTTCACAAAAAAGCCGTGGAAGCCTATAAAAAAGCCATCCTGATCCAGCCTATCTATGCAAACGCCTATCATAACCTGGGAAATAGTTACAGTGAACTGGGTCTTCACAAAAAAGCCGTGGCAGCATACAAACAAGCCATCCGGCTTAAACCCGCCGATGCAGACACCTACGATTTGTTGGGAGACAGCTACCGCAAACTCGGTCTTTACAAGGAAGCCATCGAGGTCTACCGGCAGGCCATCGGTCTTAAACCCGCTGATGCAAATATCTATTACAATCTGGGCGTCAGTTACAGCAAACTTGGTATTCACGGAGAAGCCGGGAAGGCCTGTCAACAGGCTATCCGAGTAAATCCTTATTATACAGATGCCTACTACTTGCTGGGTATCAGTTACGGTGAACTCGGTTTTTACCGAAAAGCTGTGGATGCTTACCGGCAGACCATCCGTCTTAAGCCTGCTGACGTAAATGCCTACTATAATCTGGGCATCAGCTACCGAAAACTCGGTCTTTACAAGGAAGCCATCGAGACTTACAAACAGGCCATCAGTTTTAATCCGGATGCTGCAGACGCACACTACAACCTCGGTAATACCTATCTCGGCCTGGGGCTTCACAAGGAAGCTGTGGAAGCTTACCAACAGGTCATCCGGATTGACCCAGCTTATAAAAGCGCCTACTACAACCTGGGGATCAGTTACGCTAAACTCAATCTTCACAGAGAGGCTGTCGATGCATTCAGACAGGCCATCCGACTTGCCCCCGATTATAAAGACGCCTACTACAACCTGGGGATCAGTTACGGTAAACTGGACCTTGACAGAGAGGCAGTTGATGCATTCAAGCAGGCCGTCCGGATCGATCCCGGGTATGTAGACGCTTACTACTTGATGGCTATCAGTTACAGTAAATTTGACCTTCAGCGGGAAGCTGTCAAGGCCTACCTGCAGGTCATCCGACTTAAACCCACTGATGCAAATGCTTATTACAACCTGGGGATCAGCTACGGTAAACTTGAGTTGTACGAAGATGCCATTGATGCATTCAGACGGGTCATCCGAATTAATCCTGATTATGTATCAGCCTACTACAATCTGGGATTTATTCACAGAAAATTAGGGCTTAAAAAAGAAGCTATTGAAGACTACCGGCAGATCAACCGGCTCAAGCCCGATGCCGCAGATGCACATTTCATCCTGGGAAGCATTTACCTTGAGCTTGGCCTTCGCAGAAAAGCTATGGACTCATTCAGCCAGGCTATCCGGGTTGATCCTGATAACGTGAAAGCCCACTTCGCTTTAGGATACATGTTCAGTAATCTTGGTCTCCACAAAGAGGCCATTGAGGCTTATAGACAGGCCGTTAGGGTTGGTCCTGATTTTTACAAGGCCTATTTCAACCTGGCAATTAGCTACGGTGAACTTGACCTTCACAAAGAAGCTGTTGAAGCTTACAGCCAGGTCATTCGGATCAATCCTGATAACACAAAAGCCCACTTTAATGTGGGAATTGAATATTTAATTCTTAACGACAGGGAAGGTGCGGTAGGGCAGTACAAGATTCTAAAAACGCTCGACAAGAAAAAGGCGGATGAACTGGCCGATCTAATCAATGAATAGCATGATATGAAAGCGGTCAGGCTTTCCGGTTCGTTCGCTGAGGCCGGCGATGTTTTATTCTTCGAGTGGGTACCCTGCTAACAATGATGACGTCTTTATTCCGGCTGCCTTATCTTTTCACTGATTCCCGTATATGTTTTTCTAAGTTTTGGTTTTTCTATTTTGCCTGTAGGGCTTCTGGGAACTTCGCCGAAAATGATTTTTCTGGGCCTTTTGTATCTTGGAAGCCCCTCACAAAAGTCCGCGATTTCCTTTTCCGTCAGGGTTTGGTTGGGTTTGGGCTTTATGATCGCCGCCACTATTTCACCCAACCGTTCTTCGGGAAGCCCGATGACTCCGACATCCTGCACTTTGGAATACTCCATGATGAAACTTTCAATCTCCACCGGAAAGATATTTTCACCACCGGTGATGATGATGTCCTTGGCACGATCCACCAGCCAGATGAAACCATCTTTATCCATGCGGGCAATATCACCGGTGAGCAGCCAGCCATCTTTTAAGGTCGCAGCAGTGGCTTCAGGATTTTTATAATATTCTTTCATCAACCCGGGACCTCTGATCAGCAGTTCACCGGGGTCTCCCTGGGGGACGGGCTGCAATTCGAAATCTACAATGCGGCATTCCCAGTCAAATCCGGGGATCCCGATGGCCCCGACCTTGGTGGTATTTTCCAGTCCTAGATGCACACATCCCGGGCCGGTTGATTCGGTCAGGCCATAATTGGTGTCATAGTCATGGTGAGGGAAAACTTTTTTCCAGTTGTTGATCAGGCTGGGGGGGATTGGCTGGGCACCGATATGCATCAGCCGCCACTGGTCCAACTCATAGTCATCAAGATTTACATCCTTATTTTCTATAGCAATCAATATGTCGTGGGCCCAGGGAACCAGCAGCCAGACGATGCTGGCCTTTTCTTCCGAGACTGCCTCCAGGATCCACTCCGGTTTGATCCCTTTCAGGATAACCGCCCTGGCACCGACAATAAAATTTCCGAACCAGTGCATTTTTGCACCGGTATGGTAAAGCGGTGGAATGCACAAAAAATTGTCATGGTGGGTCTGGTTGTGGTGGCGGTTTTCAACATAGCAGGCATGTTCCAGATTGCGGTGAGTCAGGAGGACGGCTTTGGGTCTGCCGGTTGTGCCGGATGTGAAGTATAAACCTGCGTTGTCAAGCAGGTCAAATGGTATCGCGGGATTTTCAACACTGCCGGAGGCCAGAAAATCCGTATAGTGTTCGGCATTGTCAGGGCGCTTGTTTAGCGGCCCGACAAAAATGTAGTTCTCAATGGTTTTGTCCAATGCGGCTTTAACCGAAGCGACCCTGTCAATAAATTCTTCGCCGAACAACAGGATTTTTGCTTCTGCGATTTCGCAGCACAGTTTGATATCATCCCCTGAAAACCTGAAGTTCAAGGGCACTGCCCAGGCCCCGGCGCGAAGTATACCGAAATATGCCGGCAACCATTCGATGCAGTTCATCATCAGATGCACAACCTTGTCGCCTTTGCGAACGCCTTTGGCGATCAGGGCGTTGGCAACACGGTTGGCCTCGGCATCGAATTGTTCCCAGGTAATTTCTTTGCGGCTGTTTTTAGCCGGATCCCTTTCAATCAGCGCAATTTCGTTGCCGTATACACGAGAGTTTCTGGCCAAAATCTCAGTTATCAGCATGGCTTCCTCCTTTAATTATGGGCGTTCACGGGTTCAAAGGTTCCGGGTTCCATCTTCATCCCTTAACTGCATTTGGGATGCGTATTACGAGAAACGCGGCAGCTTCATCAGGCCTAATCCAAAATTTGGAGCCAAATTGGCAATTATTTGGGGAAATAAGCATTTTTAACGAGAACTTTGGGTTTTTAATGCCTTCTTTGTCCCTAACCCTGAACGTTGAACCCTGAACCTGTGAACGGTCACTTCTAATCAAGTTTTTGAAAGGCTTCCTTGCGGCCGGTATATTTTTCTCTTAACTTGGGTTTCATGAGTTTGCCGGTTGGATTTCTGAGAACCTGATCAAAAATTATTTTGCGAGGCACCTTGTACAGTGCCAGTTTGGATTTGGCAAACTCAATCAACTCCTCTTCCGTCATGGATTCCCCCTCCTTTAACTGGACGATGGCCAGTACGATTTCCACCAGGCGCTCGTCCGGGTATCCGATGCAGGCCACATCATCAATTTTGGGATGGTCCATCAAGGCGTCTTCAATTTCCACCGGGAATATATTTTCGCCGCCGCAGGTGACCATGTCTTTGGCACGGTCGACAATATAGTAATACCCCTCCTCGTCGGTTTTAAGAAGATCGCCGGTATAAAGCCAGCCGTTCTTGAGAGTTTTTTCAGTCATTTCCGGATTGTTAAAGTATCCCTTCATCATACGGTTGGTTTTAAATAGCAGTTCTCCGACCTGTCCGGGTCCAAGTTCTTTACCGTCAAAATCGATGATTTTCCCTTCCACCGCAAAAGTGGGTTTGCCGATGGAACCCGGTTTTTGCAATACCTCCTCCGGGTAAAGGTTAAACAGTCCGCCGCCACCACCCTCGGTGATGCCATAGATATTGGAAACAGCGCAGGGAAGGATCTCCACCAGTCGTTTCATGACGTCGAAAGGTACCGGTTGCGCGCCGATCTCCATATAGCGCCAGCTGGAAAGATCATAATCGGCAAGATTGATATCACCACTGTCGATGGCATTTAGAATAGCAATGGCAATGGGAACCACAAAAAGAACATCCGTCCCCTTTTCTTCAGCCATAGCCTCTATTATCCATTTTGGATCAGTGAACTCCCTGAGAATCGTGCCGACGGCGCCGGTGGCATAAAAGGGGGCCCACAAAAACATGGTGCCACTATGATACAAAGGCAGGAAAAAGACATAATTGTCATTTTTCTCAACAAAATAACTCATGCCGTTGCCGATGGCGGTGTTGTTCAGGGAATAATGGGTATGCAATACCGGCTTCGGGTCACCGGTGGTACCTGAGGTGAACATCATGGCCAGATCGTGCAGGTCATCCACATCAACAATGGCCTCAGAGATATCATTATTTGCTGCGAGAATCGAATAATCGATCATGTCATCAGGTATTTTATTGCCAACACAAATATACTTTTCCACGGTTTTTAAGTTTTTTTGAACCGGTTGAACCACTGAAAGAAATTCAGATCCCAGGATAAATATTTTGGGTTTGCAAATATCAGCGGCATACAGGATGTCCCGGCCTAAAAACCGAAAATTAAGGGGGACGACCACCGCACCGATTTTGATAATACCATAGTAAGTGATCAACCATTCGAGAGAATTGTTCTGCAGATGCATGACAAAATCGCCGTCTTCGATACCCAAATCTTTCGATAAATAGTTGGCAACCTTATTGATTTCATCATTAAACCGGCGCCAGGTAAGTGATCGTCGCTGGTTTATGGAAGGCGTTCTTTCAATCAGGCATGTCTTTTCAGGCAAATGCCGGGCGTGGATTACAGCGTAATTGGCATAATTCATTTTAATTTTTCTCCTTCATTTACAAAACTTTTCCCTGATTTTGCGGTGCAGTATCTTTCCGGTGGGGGTACGCGGCATTTCATCTTCATCGATAAAAATGATTTCTTTGGGGCGTTTGAATCCCGCCATCTGACTTTTGCAGCATTGACGGATGGTATCTTCATTAATCTTGGATTCATCGAGCCCGGGTTTACGGACAACTACCACAGCTACCTTTTCGCCCCATTTATCGTCGGGGATCCCGACGACGGCGCAGTCAAACACGCACTCATGGCTGCCGATGACTTCTTCTATCTCGCTGGGATAGACATTTTCACCACCGGTAATGATCATATTATCTTTGCGGTCTACGATTTGATAAAATCCTTCTTCATCGCGGGTGGCCATGTCTCCGGCCGAAAACCATCCCCCCTGAAAGGATGCGGCAGTTTTTTCAGGAAGCTTGTAGTATTCGTCAAAGAGCATGGGACCCCGTGAGTATAATTCGCCGACCTCCCCGACACCGACTTCATTTCCTTCCTCGTCAAGGATTTTGACAAGATCAGTCCCCAATGTTTCAAACCCGATGGAACCCAGTTTCCGCATCTGATCCTCGGGCTTGAGCACGGTGACGATGCCGGCTTCCGTGGAGCCGTATCCTTCGTAGAGTTCCACTCCGGGAAAGAAATCCATGATCGCCAGTTTCATGCTTTTGCGAACCGGTGCGGAAGAACAAATCAGCTTTCTTACGGAGCTGACATTATGTTTTTTAGCTTCTTCGGAGGCGTTTAGAATCAGGTTATAATGAGTTGGGATCAGGGAGATGAACGTTATTTTCTCCCGTTCGACAATTTCAAGAATTTCTTCCGGTTTGAATGATCGCGCCGGATGGATGTATACCGAGCCGCCGATGTAAATAAAGGTGAAGGTAAAAAAGGTGGAGTTAATGTGGCAAATCGGCATAACATTCAGACAAAAGTCATGCTCATTAAAGCCGAAATCCGCGGCATTGATGAGATAAAATGCGATGTGGGATTCATGGGACCGCACCACCCCTTTGGGTCGGCCGGTAGTGCCGGAGGTGTAGATCAAGATCCAGGTATCTCCGGGCGCGACCTCGGCTTCGGGTTCACCGTCAGGGGAGTTTCCAATAAATTTTTCGTAGGGTCTGTAGCCCTCAACGGCCTGACCGACGACAATATAGTTGTCGGCCTCAATGTTTGTTAAGTTGGCCTTAATCGGATCCACTGTTGAAGTAAATTCGTCGTGCACGATGAATGCTTTGGCATCCGCATTACCAGCGATATATTCGACTTCCGAACTGACTAGACGAAAATTGATCGGGACGATGATGATGCCGGTCTTGGCGGTCGCCAGATACACTTCTACTATTTCGATGCTGTTTTCGAGCAACACCGCGACTTTATCTCCCTTGGTTAATCCCATGGAACGCAGGCTGTAAGCCAATTTATTCACCCGGCTGTTGGCCTGTGGATAAGTAAAGGTGCGCGTGCGGTCTTTAAGCGCCACGGTGTTCGGGAACTTTTTGGCATTGACTTTAAGATTTTGACCCAGATTTAACCAACCGGCCATAGATTATCTCCCTTCTAAGCTGAAAGCTCAAAGCTGGAAGCTGAAAGGCTCTAAACCCGCTATTAATCCTTCTTCCTTTGAGCCTTCAGCTTTTAGCTAACCTCATATGCTGATTCTGGCATCTACCGCAACCACCTGATCCTCGAAGGCGATCAACGGATTTAAATCCATTTCCCGGATTTCAGGCAGATCGGTGAGAAGTTGGGACAGGCGCTGAATGATTTCGATCAACAGGTCCTGATTCACTCCCTTTTGTCCCCGCGCGCCTTCAAGCATGGCTGCCCCTTTGATGGCCGCAAGCATCTGCCCGGCCTCACCCGATGACACCGGTGTCAAGTTGAAAACAACATCTTTCATGATTTCAACGAAAATACCGCCGAGACCGAACATAACGGCATGGCCGAGACCCTCTTCGGCTTTGGCTCCCATGATCAATTCCAGACCGCCGGGGAGATATTTCTGAATAAAAAAGCTCAAGTCGTCTTCGGAAAAACTCTGCCGCATTTTTTTTACCACTGCCCGCACGGCATCCCCGTCCTTTAGGTCAACGGCGACTCCCCCCAGATCGCTTTTGTGCAGAATGGCTGCAGCATCTGCCTTGACGACTACCGGATAACCGATCTTAGAAGCTGCGTCGACGGCCTCTTCAGCATTGGCTGCCATGCGCCAGCCAGCTGTCGGAATCTTGTACGCAGCCAGGATGTTGTAAACCGCTTCGGCTGAAAGATCTGATTTTCCGGCTTTTTTGGCTGCTGCCAGGATTTGACGACCGGCGTCGGCGTCCGTATCGCTGAACGTTCGTACTTCGCCGATGTGACGGGTGCGGATATGGTGGTAGTTAACCAACGCCGTCATGGCGCGGGCCGCCTCACCGGGCAGGGCAAAGCACGGCACCCCGCCATCTTGCAAAATCTTGACCACTTCCGTCCACTGGCGTCTATCCGTCATGAGGTTGCAGACAATCGGTTTTTTTTGTTGTTTGCTCACTTCAACGATTTCTTTGGCCGTACTTTCGTTATCGACAAAAAACGGCGTGACGAAGTTGACAAAAATGCAGTCGAAATTATCGTCTGCCAGCATGGCGTCCAGACACACCCGATAATGCAGGGCAGGGCCGGTGGCCAAAACATCCACCGGGTTGTTTACGGATGCTTCCGGAAACAGGGTTTCGGTCAATACTGTGCGGGTTTTTTCCGAAAGTGGCGGTAGTGTCAGACCGGCCCCCACCATCACGTCCGTGGCAATCACCGCCGGTCCGCCGGTATTGGTAATGATTCCCACCCGGTTGCCTCCGGGAATCGGCTGGGTGGCGAAGGCCGCGGCAGCCTGGATCAACTCCCCTTCATCTCTAAAGGACAGGATGCCGGCTTTTTTAAAAATCAGATCGGTGGCAATGTCTTCCTTGGCAAGCCCCCCGGTGTGAGACGCTGCGGCTTTGGCGCCTTCCATGGTACGTCCGGCCTTCATGGCCAGGATCGGTTTTTTAGCAGCCACTTTCGTCGCGATTTCCATGAAGGTCGTGGCATCTCTAAGTCCCTCGACATAGGTTACGATCACCCGGGTGCCATCATCATCTCCCAGATACTCCAAGATTTCCGGGATGGTCACGTCACAGGCGTTTCCGTTGGAAGCGTAAATACGGGTGCCGACCCCCATTTGGGAGAATGCCTGGTGAATCACTTCAGCCACACCGCCGCTAAGCGCCACTATCGAGATGTAGCCCGGGTCGGGCATGGTGAAAGTGAAATTGCAATAGGCCCGGACATCCGCATCAGTGTTGATGACACCCTGGCAATTGGGGCCTAACACCCGGATGCCATACTGATCTGCTTTAGCCAGGAAATCCTTTTCAATGGCTTCTCCTTCGGGACCGGTCTCAGAAAACCCGCCGGAATTTATAATAACATTTTTTACGCTTTTTTTGCCGCAGTCTTCCATGGCCATGGGTACAAATCTGGCAGGGATGACCATGTGAACGACATCGATATTGTCCGGACATTCCATAATCGACTTATAGGCTTTAAGCCCCCGGATTTCATCCGCCTTGGGATTGATCGGGTAAATTCCGCCTTGAAACCCGAAATCGATCAGGTTCTTGATCACCCGATTACCGATGGACAGTTCTTTGGACGAAGCGCCGATGACGGCTACCGATTTTGGACGAAATAAAGACTCTAACATCGTGATTCTCCTTATTTAGAGTTTTTTTTGATTAAACTGGCCGTTTTTCAGGCCAGCGCCGCCACTGACACCTTGTATGCAACTATGCTAAAATGGCACAGTCTTTCTACTAAACGGGCCACTTTGGCAGCCAGCCGGAACTGCAGAATATCGAATATCGAAGGATGGAAACGCTTCGCTAAATCTTTTTTAAAACAGACAGAATACATTGATTCGACGTTCGATGTTCAGCGTTCATCAGTTTCTTTTTCGATTTGACCGGCTGCTGGCCTGACACCTAACACTTAACTGCTTTCTTCCAGCTGTTCGATAAAGGCCTCAACATTGGTCTTGGTCTGTTCATCGGAAAGCATTCTGAGATCATTCAGATCGCCATGGATGGTGAGGCTGGGAATTCCGGTTACCGCTGAAAGTCGCTCGGCCATGCCGTAACGGCAGTTTGTGTTATTGGGACAGGTTTTGGCATCATGGTAGACGACACCGTCAACTTTAAAAAATTCCAACATTTCTTTTATATACTTTTCTTTAGCTTCATCGGAGCGTACGATAAACAGCTCGGTGTAGGCTTTGGCCATGCTGTGGAATGGATCTTCAGGGTCCAGGGCGGAAAATATCCAGCTGTTACAATAGGTGGAAGCCAGAACATTGGTTTTCAGGGCAGAGAACATCTTCGAGTGCATGCTGAGTCTTCCCCAGACCGGCATACCGTCCCAGTAGATCCTGTGCTGTTCGTCTTCTACCGCACCTTCACCGGTCTTAATACGCTCTTCCAATTCGGCCAGCAAAATTTTATAGACATCCAACGTCTTCTGGGTTCCCCGGCCGACCACGGCTGGACCCATTAAAGTCGTTCCGTCAAAAAAGGTCAGGGGTGCCGGGGTTGCTGAAGCCGTGTCCAGTATTTTTTTCCAGATGTCCGAGCAATCGCGAGAAAGCCGCACCGCTTCTTTTAGCCTGTCCATTTCAAATTTTTTGCCGGACACTTTTTCCAGCGGTTCAATCAGTGCCTCCATCTGTTTGGCGATGGATGCGACATGGGCCTCGGTAACATCTCCAATATTTCGGTGGGTATAAACACCGACTAACGGGGCATTGAATTTTTCTCCATACCATTTAAACCAGTCCTGTACGTCCCGGCACTGGTTGGTGTTGTAAACCAGGACATCGGGTTTGGGAATACTGTCAATATTATAAATCTTGGTCAAAGGGGTGACCCCTTTGACAAACGCTCCGATATCCGCGGTAAGGTATGAACAGATATCCGGTGAATAGCCCAATGCATTGGCTTCAGGGATAAGATCGGTGGCCATGCGGGTGGCCCCCAGCATCGCTGAGTGGGTTTCCGGGAAATAAATCAAAAATCCCATGGCTCTGAGTATCTCGGCAGGACCCACACTAGTGCACCATGCAATCTTGGGGTCTCCTTTTTTCGATGCTTCATCAAGTTCGAGATAATAATCGGCCATGAACTTGCTGATATTTCCGGCGGCCGCTATTTTTTTTCGGACGACTTTTTTTTCTTCTGTCATAATGTTCCTCCAATTTTTTTGTCCCATCCCAAATCGGTAGCAGCTGGAACTAAATTAGGTGTTTGCTGATATTTGCATTCATCGCATACAAAGCCGCCCCGATGGCACCGGTGAACTGCGGGTGTACGGGAACCAGTATGTTTCGGCTGATCATTTCCTCGGCCATTTTAACCAGGTATGGGTTGTGGGCCACGACACCGCCGGTCATAACTACCTCTTCAGTCATGGAATCCATTTCCAGGACTCTTTTGATGACCGAGAAAAAGACACCCTTTACAATGTCATCTATCTTTTTGCCGTTTCGAATGTTTTCCAGTACCTCTGTAGCTGAAAAAACAGTACAGAAGCTTCCCAGTTTGACCATGTCTTCAGACCGGGAGGCCAGTCCATCCATTTCCTCCAGAGGTATGTCCAGGCGGGCAGCCATCTCTTCCAGGAAAGCTCCGGTACCGGCCGCACACTTACGGTTCATTTTGAAGCTGGTGCGTCGGCCGGTTTTGTCGAGCTTAATGATTTTGTTATCCTGTCCCCCGATATCGATGATGGTAATGGCTTTTGGAAAATACAGATAACAGCCGCCGGCATGACAGCCGATTTCTGTTTTGGTGTCTGTGGTAAAAGGGACATTGTTGCGCCCGTATCCGGTTGATACGGCGTTGACTATATCAGCCTCCCTGACTCCGGCCATTTCCAGGGAGACAGCCAGACACTTCAGAGCGGTGGCCGTAAAATCAGTGCCTGACTTTCTCACGTCATGGCCAATCAGATTTTTATCCCCATCAAGAACGGCCACTTTAGTTCTCGAGGCTCCGACATCAGCGCCAACATATATTGATTTTTTACTCATAACGGATACTACTTCGATTCCAACCCTTTTACCAGGGCCCACATGGTTCGATTATACGGTGTTTCAATGCCGGCCTGCTTCCCGTATTTCACGAATTTTCCGTTCATGAAGTCGATTTCGGTCCGGTGACCGGCTTCGATATCCATTAGCATGGATGGTTTATGATCGCCGGCATTTCGCATGTATTCCATGGCGTGGGGATAATAATCCCACCCAAGATTTATTTCATTCGCCCTGGAGACGGTTAAACATTCTTTTACCAGGGCATCAACGATCTGGTAAACAATGGGGTCGTTCATCGCCCGGGTCATGGTCAGCCCGGTTACGGCGCACACCGGATTCATCGAGGCGTTCATGACCGTTTTGCGCCATACCATGGAAACAATCTGGCTGGTGTGATCGGTGGGCAAGCCGCAGTTATTAAGCGTTTCTGCAATGATGATCGCTTCGGGCTGTGAAGCGGAATCCAGTTCCTGGATGTAGTGGGGGGGATGATGAAACGGCATGTGAACGTGAGCCGGTCCCAAGAGCCCGCAACCATAGTTCACCACGGCCCGCATAACCGGGACTTTGCCCAGAATTTTCGCCAGTTCCAATTCCGTATCGATGCCGTTTTGCCAACTGACGATATACATCCCTTCATGGTAAAAACCCTCGATGGCGGAAGCGATCAGGGGCAATGCATTGGCTTTGACGGTAATGAATATTACATCCGGGTCATGTTCAGCGAGCTCATCTATCGTCGTGCAGGTCTTGGCAACCTTTTGTCGGATGTCCTCTGCACCTTCGATAATGATACCGGGATTCAATGTAGGTTTTAAAAGGTCGGGGACCACGTCACAAAGGGTGACTTCATAGCCGCCTTTGGCCAGGAAAGCAGCCACGATGCATCCGACCGGTCCGGCGCCGATCACTGCAAAGGATTGGGGACGAAAGTCGGATTTAGCAGTCATTTTGTGTCTCTCCATATCACGGTTAGGCGTTATTGGTTTTTAACTCAATTAGGGTACTATTACTATTGCATCAGTTTTTAAAATGTGTCGACACACGTCACACCGCCCCTGCAGCTGAGAAGCCAAGATCAAAGGCTTTAAGATTTGAATCCAGGAAAGCCTTTTTGGTTTTTGTCCCCATGGCTTCTTTAACTTGCTCAACGGATAACGGCAGGACACCTGTCTGTATCAGGGCGCCCAGAAGAACCATGTTCACCGCCAGGCTATTGCCGGCCTCCTTTGCCAGAATCGCTGCGTTAAAAGCGATCAGTCGCTCAGTCTTTTTACGAATCAGAGCCTGTAATTGTTTCAGGTCCGGATAAACACCCTGGCCGATATTCACTGTAAAGGGCATCAGCGGAGCAAGATTGGTAATCACTACTGTGCCGGCATTGCATTTGGGTAATGCCCTTAATGTTTCAGCAGGTTCAAAGCCGACCAGTACATCGGCCTCGCCGTCGGAGATGATGGTGCTTTTTGCATCACCGAACACCAGAGAAGATTCAACAACGCCACCCCGCTGGGCCATACCGTGTATTTCACTCATGTTCAGTGGTATCCCACAGAGCAGGGCCGCCTCTCCCAGCACACTGGATGCCAGAAGGTTACCCTGGCCCCCTACCGCCACAATAACCAATCGTTTTGTTTCCATAATAGTTTTCCTATATAAATTGATTTAATAAAATTGATAAAATGCTTAATCCGTAACCGGCAATATTGCATTTTCCGGACATAGTTGAGCACAGACCGCACAACCGGTACACATGTTCACATCTATTTTTACGCGATCATTCCAGATATAAAAAGCGGGGCATGCCAGAGAATTAATGCAGTCTTTATGATCTTTGCATTTTTTACTGACGTGGAATGGTTTGTGTTTGGGAAGTTTGAGAGCATTGGCATACAGGGCGCATATCTCCTCTGATATGATTACCGAAACTCCCTTGTACGCAATGGCCTCTTTGATCGCTCCAATACTTTTCTTTACCTTGTAAGGTTTGATAACTGTCACATGGTCCACGCCGATAGCCCTTACCACCGCTTCGATGGAAACTTTGCCGAAATTGTCCATGTTCAACCTTGTCATGTCGACTCCCGGATTAGGTTGATGGCCGGTCATGGCAGTGGTGCCGTTATCAAGAATAACAAGGGTAAAATTGTGGTTGTTAAAGACGGCATTGACTAGACCCGGTATTCCCGAATGGAAAAAGGTTGAATCGCCAATAAAAGAAATCACTTTTTTGTCGGTCACCTTGGAAAAGCCACCGGGGGTACCGGCTGAAGAACCCATGCACAGGAGAAAATCAGCCGTCGAAAGCGGTGGCAGCAGCCCAAGAGTGTAACAGCCGATATCCGTTGGGAATATGGTATCCATGCCTTCAGTGGCTTTTTTGATTTCGTAAAACGTGGCCCGATGCGAACATCCCGCACACAGCGTGGGAGGACGCTGGGGAACCGGTGGAACATCGGAAAGATCCACAGCTTGCGTCGGTGTGTACGGCAGGTCGAAATACCCGGCAATACATTGCTTGACCTGGGCCGGATTATACTCATAAAGACGCGTAAATAAATCTTTTGTTTTACCCTTGATGGGAAAGGTCAACCCCTCTTCCTGGGCAAAGGCTTTAATCGCCTCTTCCATATAAGGTTCACCTTCCTCTACAATCAGCAATTTTTTACAGCTTTTAATGAAGTCTTTAATTAATGCTTCCGGCAGTGGGTGGGAAAAGCCGATGCGAAGCACCCTGACCGTATCTTCAATACCCAAATCCTGCACGGCGTCACTAACATAATTATAACTGACACCATTGCAGATGATGCCCAGGTTTCCGCTTCCGGTGATGAAATTGTATTTGGATTTTTCGGCAAGCTGCCGGGCGGTGTCATAGTTTTTCAATAGTTTAACATGCAGTTTCCGTGCAACAGCAGGGACGGGTACCAGATTTAAGGGATCTTTTGTAAAGTCGCCTTTGGTGATGGGTTGCCTGATCTTGCCGAGTTCCACTACACCGGTGGAGTGATTAATTCGGGTGGTGGTTCGGAAAAGTACCGGTTCCTGGAGTTTCTCTGAAAGATCAAATGCATAGGCAACCAGTTCTTTGGATTCTTCCACCGATGAGGGCTCAACCATGGGAAGTCCCGAAAGCTTGGCGTAATAGCGGTTGTCCTGTTCGTTCTGGCTGGAAAACATGAAAGGATCATCGGCCGTTAAAATCACCATTCCGCCTTTCACCCCGATGTAGGCCAGGGTCATGAGGACATCCGAAGCCACATTTAAGCCCACATGCTTCATCACGCACATGCTGCGGACGCCGCAATTTGCTGCCGCCGCAGCGACTTCCATGGAAACCTTTTCATTGGTACAATATTCAAAATACAGGTCACTTTCCCGGGCCATCTGGAAAAAGTTGGTTGATATTTCCGAAGAGGGCGTCCCCGGATATGTACTGGTAAAGGCAACTCCCGCTTCGATTGCGCCACGGGCAATGGCCTCGTTGCCCAGCAACAGCATCTTTTTTCCTGGATTGTCGGTAAGCAATTTGTGCATAGCATCTTCCTTTGTTGGCGCATTCTGGCGCCGCGTTTATAATTTGTTGTCGATATTGCGTGTTGAATGGATTCGATTTTAATTACTTTTTTTTTACTAGGATCCATTCCTCAAGGTTTACGTTACTGTATTTATGAATCTATGTACTTCGTCATTCAAACTTTTGGCGGGTGTATATCGTTTTGAACAGATCAGGCATTAACTGCATGCAATCGGTGCATCCGGTTTCATGTTCAGCATGAAAGGGTTCCAGATGGACCTCAAGACCAATCTCTATGTACATCTCCACCATCTCCGAAAGCCGCGGGTCATCATAAGTTGCCTGTTTTTTCCACCCTTCTTTGATTAGTTTTTCTTCGGGGAGCATTGGCATCACGCGCCCTTGTATTTAATTTTTTTCCCGATGTTTGACAGACCTTCCAGGGCATCTGCTGTAGAAAAAATCTCATTTAAGCGTCCAAGCTCGATCTCGATGGCTTCTTCAATGGATTTATCGGCTTGCCGGTCGATGATTTCGTTGCTCACTTTTAAGGCTAATGGGGCCTTAAAGCCTATTACGCTTGCTGTGCGGGCTGCCAGTTTTTCAGAAACCCCTTCCGGCGGGATACCAGCGAGCAGTCTGGTTAAATTTTCATTGTCACAAATCTTTGCCAGGGGTTTTAATTTATCCGGGATGTCACGTTTCCGGTATTTGTCCGGAGTTCCCCGAGATACAAGTTTTTGGATGGTGGCATCAACTTCTGCCGGCAATACGAGTTCGGTGACGATGCCGAGTTTTTGAGCATCCTCGGCGTTGATGGTGGCTCCGGTGAATACATAGTATTTAGCAAGCTCCGGCCCGACCATGCGCGCAGTGCGCAGCATGCCGCCAAGACCTGGATAAATGCCGATACCGGTCTCCGGAAACCCCATGGAACCCGCCGGGGTGGCAATAATCGCCTGGCAGGCCAAAGCCAGTTCACTGCCGCCGCCCATAGAGAGACCGTCCAGTATTGCGATGGTGGGTTTGGCAGAATTTTCGATTCTGAAAAAAAGTTCGTGACCTCTTCTTGTAAACGCGATGATGTCCTGGATTCGACCAGCTTTGATCTTTTTGACGAAGTAGCGGATGTCGGCCCCGGCAACAAATGTCTTGCCGGCACCCCGGAAGACAATGGCCCTGACATCGGCATTTATTTCAGCTTCGGTGAAGCGTTCATCCAGCTGGGCGACCACTGTTTCATTTAGTGCATTCATCGCTTCCGGACGATTGAGGGTGATCGTAGCGATATGGTCGTTTATTTCAAGATCTATGAACCTGAAGTTAAAAGGTTTGCCAAGTTTTTTTTGCCGAGCTAAAATTTGTGGCATCTTAAAATCCGCATATTTTTGCGCTACGGCCTCCACCGCTGCGTAGGTCTTGTCGACACCGATTTTATTCATGATCTCAAACGGTCCCATAATCCAGCGCAGTCCGATCTTGGCTCCCCGGTCGGTGTCTTCAAGGGAAGCAACCCCTTCATCGACCAGAGAGGCCGCCACCCCGAGACAGACACCGTAAAAGCGATCAACCGCGGCTGCAATTTTGGATTCGTCTACATCGCCCGTCAGATCCCAATTTTCATTTTTATCCATCTGTGCCTTGAGGATATCGGCAGTGGCATAAAATGGTCCGAGTTCGTTGCCCAGGGTTGTTGAAGCGTGGACGGCAATGGGGATACCGGTGACATTCATGAGCTCAAAAGGTCCCATGCCGATTTTAAAAGCCAGTTTGGCGGCTTCTTCAAGAGTCGGAATATTGGCCGTGTTTTCTTCCAGCATGCGGGCGGCCTCGTTGAGGAAGGGCACAAAGAAGCGGTTTACGGCAAAGCCCGGGGCATCTTTGACGACGATGGATGTTTTGCCGTGCAGTTTTGCCGCCAGGAGAGATTTCGCGATAGTTTCGGTGCTGGTTCCTTCGTGGGGAATGACCTCTAAAAGCCTGTTTTTTGCGGGGTGGTAGAAATAATGCAGCCCGATGAAACGGTCGGGACGGGACGTCTGCTCGGCGAACTCACGCACAAAAAAACTGGACGTGTTAGTGGCCAGAATGGTTTTTTCAGCGCAAAGTCGGTCAAGCTTTTTGAACAGATCCGATTTTACCTGCTTGTCTTCGAAGACCGCCTCGATGACAAGGTCCGCATCGGCAACGGCATTAAAATCGGTCGTCCCTGTGATGCGAGAAAGGATTTCCTCGGTCTGTCCGGAGGAAAAAATTTTACGTTTCACACCTTCGCCGAGCAATTGTTTGATGATGCCGAGACCACGCTCAACATATTCGTCCTTGATGTCTACGATAACGACGTTTAATCCTTCCTGGGCGATTTTTTGAGCAATACCGCTTCCCATGTTGCCTGCACCAATGACACCGATTTTATTTATTTCTGACATGAATTCTCCTGTTACGTGTTACGGGTTTCGTGTAACCCGCAATTCGTATTATCGGTTCTGCCACACCGGTTTTCGCTTTTCTTCATAGCTTGCGATGCCTTCCCGCGTGTCTTCTGTTTTCATCAGCGTGTTCAGAAATAGATCACTGACCCCAGCCAATGCCGGTTTAAATGTCAACCCCAGATGCTGCCTGACGGCTCTTTTGTTCAAGCGGATAATGAGCGGGCTGCTAGTCTGAATTTCTTTGACGATCTTATCGGTTGTTTCACCAAGCCGGTCGGCTTCGGCTACATAGCCCACCATCCCCATAAGTTGGGCCTCTTCTGCGCTGTAAAATTTGCCCGTGGTACAGATCTCTATTGCTCTGGCGGGTCCCACAAGCTGCGGCAGACGCATGGCGGCGTACGGTGGGAAAAAGCCGACTTTTATTTCCGGCTGCCCGAATTGAGCACCTTTGGCGGCTACGATAACATCACAAGAAATGGCCAATTCCATACCGCCGCCAAGACAATACCCCTGTACGGCTGCAACGATGGGTACCTCGATCTGTTCTGTCAGCTCGAAAATACGGTTGAAAGTGGCCATCATGTCATCCACTTTATCCGGTTTGTGATCGGCTACCTCAACGCCGGTACAAAAGTGCTTGCCCTCAGCATAGAGGACAATACATTTCAGATCATCATCCTGCAGCAGGGTCTCAAACAGGCCGTTGAGTTCGTCCATCATTTCGATATTCATCATGTTGAATTTGGGGCGGTCAAGCGTAATCCGTGTAACAGCGTCAGACGTTTGAACTTTTATATGCTTGAGTTCGGACATGGTTATTTTCCTTGTAATAAGGGTTCTTAGGTCCAGCGTTCACCGTTCAGGGATATCTTTTTCTTTGATTTTGCGTAAAGTTCAACGGTTCGAGTTGACCTTAAGCCTGAACTCCTGAATGGTGGCTCGTCTAAATTTCTGTACTTGGTGTTCTCTATGCACGTTGTGGCAAATTAAGTTTAGGGTTTCTGAAACACATAGTTAAACTGTCCGTTTGGCAGTGTGTTGGGTACGGTTTTCATTTCCATTCCGACTTCGATTTCTTTTTCCGCAAGATTACGGTCAATTCTTCCGAATACCTTGTAATCGCCGTAGTCCAGCAGGGCGATGCAGTAGGGGACATCATCCTGGAATCCGATAGGTGCATACTCCAATTTGCTGTATGTGATCAATTTACCGGTGCCTTTTACCTCAAACCATTCCATATCCCCGGGAAGGCATTGGTAGCAGTCTGACCTGGGTGGAAAGAAGGCCAGGCCGCATTGCTTGCAACGCGTACCCATGACCTTGCCGTTTTCCAGATAGTCGATGAAGTCATTGGTTTTTGTAATCGAGGTAAAACTAACCGTTCCGAATTTTTTAAACCGATCGTCTACTTCTTTTTTAGCCATATTTTTTACCTCATTTTTTGGGAACCGTAAATCCAAAGTTCCCATGATAAATATATTAAAAGTTAAACGGGTAGCAGAAATACGAAAAAAACATATAACCCTAAGTCAAATGTCTTAACAATTAAAAGCAACTTTTAATCTGAAGCAAAACAACAAACTGCTCCCATGTTTTGAATTTCTATCGTTCAGTATTCGCATTTTTAACGGCCTAGTATGGTCACATTGCCATAAAGTCCAACTCCGCCGATGTTGTGGACCAGTCCGATTTGCGGATTGTCAACCTGGATATCACCGGCCTCACCCCTGAGCTGGCGAACAATGGTCCGGATCTGGGATCCGCCGGTGGCTCCGATGGGGTGGCCTTTGGACAGCAACCCGCCGTCCACATTCACCGGGATGCTGCCTTCCTTATAGGTTTCTTTATTTTTAATCAGTTCTTTGCCTTCCCCCGGGGCTGCGAAGCCAAGATCTTCATAGGCCATCATTTCCGCAATGGTGAAGCAGTCATGGACTTCAGCGACATCGATGTCACCGGCGGTGACACCTGCCATTTTATAGGCCTGCTTGCCGGCCTCCTGGGCCACGGTGAGGCCTGAAAACAAATTTCTGCCGGCCAGATTTACACTGGTTGTGGCGGCCCCCAGACCCATGATCCAAACCGGTTTTTTACAAAATGCTTTGGCCTTTTCCTCGCCGGCGACAATGATGCAGGAGCTGCCGTCGGCGTTGGCACAGCAGTCGCCCACCCGCAGCGGACTGGCTACTGGGCCGGACATGCGATTTTCAGGATCCGAAAACATGTCGAATGTGACCGGCCGGCGGTAGACGGCCTTGTCATTTAATTGACCGTAGGTGGCGGCCTTTACCCGGATCCTGGCGAGGTCATCCAGGCTGGTACCATACTTTTCCATGTGGTCGCGGGCATACATGGCATAGTAAGCCGGCATCATTGTGCCGAACGGGCTTTCCCACTGGATGTCGGCACCACGGCCCATACGTTCCTGGGATTCGGAAGACGAGATTTCCGACATTTTCTGAAATCCAATGACGGCCACCACATCGTGAAGTCCTGATTTCACCAGGGAGTATGCCAGCCTCACGCCCATGCTGCTCGATGAGCAAAGGCTTTCCACATAGAATGTGGGTTGTGGGTTGAGACCGAGATACTCGGCGAACACACCTGCCGGCGATCGCTGTTTGTCGTATTCGGGGGCAGAACAGATAACAGAGGCCCCAATATCAGTGGTCGCAATTTGAGCATCCTGCATGGCCTCCTTAAACCCCTCGAATGCCAGCTCGCGGATTGAACCGGGATATGAGCGAACGAACGTACTCTGGCCGACACCGATGATTGCTACTTTACCCATTACTTAGTCTCCTCATGAGAAATCTGCATTAAAATAGCTTATTGTTTAAAGTGAATCCAAAATCCGAAGCACTAAATACGAAATACGAAACAAATCCAAAAATCGAATGACAAAAATTCAAAACCCGTCTTGGACATTTGAATTTAGGCACTTAAGAGTTGTTTCGGATTTCGAATTTGATCATATATACTGTCCACCATCTATTTTAATCACTTCGCCCGTAATGTGTCTGGCTTTATCGGATGCCAGAAACGCCACCAAATTTGCCAGATCTTCAGGCTGTCCCACCCGTTTGAGGGCACTTTCACCCATTGCCAGGTCAATAATCTTGTCTCTGGCCTCGCTTTCTTTCAGCATGGCGGTTTCTATCAGTCCGGGGGCGACGGCATTGACATTTATCCCGAAAGCACCCAACTCCTTTGCCAGGGCCTTGGTGTATCCGATAATACCGGCTTTGGAAGCGGAGTAGTTGGTCTGGCCGAATTTGCC
>JAJRVC010000082.1 GCA_024277475.1 Deltaproteobacteria bacterium | reverse complement strand
GGCTGAAGGCAAAAACAAAATGGCTGTTATCAACGCGGTCAGAAATAAATTGATCCATAGGATCTTCGCTTGTGTCAGGCAAAACAGGGAATATGAAAATTCTTATATCACAACCCTTGTTTAAACCATAGAAATCCAGAGCATAGGCCAGCGTACAGGCAGGCAGGTTTCAGGATCTATTTACCAGATATTAGATTCCGGATCACACCTTCTCCGCCGGCTGGCGGATTCGGTGTACAAAGCGGGGTCCGGAATGACTTTGTTTTTTCGTATTAGCCCCGTTCGCTTTTTTCTAAAGAACCCGCTAACCATGAACAAATCTGCCCCTGCAAACGCATTTACAGATCGATCAACAATTTCCCTGGAAGAACCTTTATTTATACATTATACAGATAATCAGCGGTTTAGTGTCTTAAACTGACGGCTACGGGCCGCGGAACCGGCACAAGTTGAAAATTCTGACTGACAAAAGGCAAAACGCTATCAAACGTGTGAACAATTATCTGCATCAATCCATCCCGGGTACGGAGCAAATAATAATTGAAACAAAATGATTTTGCCTTTCATAAGGTTATACAACTATATTTTCATAATTTGATATTGTTTTTTCAACCTGAGCATTACAATGAAACGTGTTTATTTTTTATTCTGCACTCTGACATTGAATACTTTTTTAGTAAAAGAGATCCGGGCGCTCGGAGCCCGATACGACGGTCACCCCGATCTGGAGAGCATAGATGTGTCGATCGTCGGCTGGGCAAAATAATCGTTCGACAATAAACCATAAATCTAAAGTGATGAAAAAGCAAATATTACTCCTTATCGCAACCGGCTTCGTTATAAGTCTCTCTGCGGAAGTCGTTGCCCAGAAGATGAAGTACGTCAGGCCGGTGGAAACAGATGAAGTGCTGACCAATCCCGGCATCGGTTTCATGACCTTTCAGCGGTTCAACGGAGATGACCTGAATGAGGGTATCCGCTGGACGGAAGGTTTCCCCATCGAATACCAGGAATTCGACGGCAACCTCGAGAACAAGGGCCACCCGATGACCTCTATAGCCTATTTCCGTGTGTACTGGAAGTTTATGGAACCGGAGATGCACCAATACAACTGGGCCATGATCGACCGGGCGCTGGAAACGGCCTATGAACGGGGGCAAACCCTGCTGCTGCGCATCGCGCCTTACGGGACCGGAAAAGACCGCGATGTCCCCGCCTGGTATCGTGCAATGGTGGGAGACAAAGACGAGTGGCTGCCGGGCGGTCAAAAGGGATGGCGGGTGGACGCCGAAGATCCGAAATACGCCCAATACTTCGGCGGAATGATCTCAGAGCTGGGTAAGCGTTATGACGGTCATCCCGATCTGGAGGCCGTGGATCTTTCCATCGTGGGTTTCTGGGGCGAGGGAAGGGGTTCGGCCATTCTCACGCAGAAAACCCGCGCCGCGCTTGTCAATGCCTATACGGACAACTTCAGGGAGACACCGCTCATCATGCTGCTCACGGACGAAAAGACCAATAAGTACGGGTTGTCCCAGGCCCATGTGGGTTGGCGCGTAGATTGTATCGGCGATCTGGGGTTCTGGGCCAAAGAACAGGACGGCTGGACCCATATGTACCGCTATTACCCGTGGGGCATCATCAACTTCGGGATGAAAGACGCCTGGAAAACTGCCCCCGTGAGCCTGGAGATTTGCGGTACCATGGGCAGGTGGAAAGAGCAAGAGGGATACACATCTAAAGATGTGGAATACATCTTTAATGAAACCTTAAAATGGCATATTTCCTCTTTTAATGCGAAGTCATCACCTGTCCCCGAAGAGTGGCAACCGCTGGTGGATGAATGGCTCAAAAAGATGGGGTACCGCTTTGTACTTCGAAATTTTGCATATCCCGAATACGTAAACCCCAATGGAAAGCTCACCTTCAAATCTTGGTGGGAGAACAAAGGTGTGGCGCCGTGTTATAAGAAATTCCTGCTGGCCCTCCGGTTGAAGGGTAGCGACAGAACCGAGGTGATGCTGACGGCGGCCGACATCAATTCCTGGATGCCCGGAGACAACATCTATGATGACGATGTCTTCATTCCCCTGGATATGCCCCCGGGTGAATACGATCTCCAGGTGGGCATCGTTGACCGGCAATCGCACCAGCCCAGGGTTCAGCTGGCAATTCAGGGAAAGGACCCGGCCGGTTGGTATACGATCGGAAAGATCACAGTTAAAAAATAAAGTATGTACAACAATAGCGTTTTATGAAAATGAATCTGATTGTGAAAATTATTGTCTCTTTATCATTGTTGCTGTTTTTTGTCTCTCCCGTCAAGGGGCAGGGAACCGTAACGGATTTACGAAGTATGGGATATGCTGTTTTCCCGACACCTCAAAACACAAATCTGACCGGAAAAAGGATTGGGATCGACGAGTCCTGGCACGTGGTTCCCGGGCAGTCTGTTCCACAGAAAATAACGGACGGGTTTGTCGGCAGAGCCCGGGAACTGCACGACTTGAACTTTTCGGGCACCGGTACGGGCCGGATAGCGCTGACGATCAAAAAAGATGCGGTTGCCGGCATCTCCGATCCAACGCGGTCAGCACAAGCTTATAAAATATCCATCGGACCCGGCAAAATCACCATTGTCGGGAATGATGAGGCAGGGCTTTTCTACGGCATTCAAAGTTTTTTGCAATTGCTGAAACCCGTATCGGAAGGAAAGTTCCGGGTACCATCCGGAACCATTACCGACTGGCCGGATCTTGAACTGAGGTTCATCCACTGGGACACCAAACACCACCGGGAAAAGATGTAGACCCTCAAAAGATACATCGACTGGTCTGCGTATTTTAAAGTGAATGCCTTAGCATTCGAGTTGGAGGATAAGTACGAATACCCGCGGCACCCGGTGATCGGCGGCCCGAATGCCCTGACCAAAGCGGAAATGCAGGAATTGACACAATACGCCCTGGACAGGTACATACAACTGATCCCGCTCGTCCAGGCCCCGGCGCATATGGCGTACGTATTGAAGCACACGGAATTTGAACACCTCCGGGCCGAAAAAGAGAGCAATTACCAGATCTGCATGTGTGACGAAGAGGCGATGGAGCTGATATTCGACATGTACCAGGATCTGATCGACGCCACTCCGGGCATAGACTATTTCTTCGTTTCAACCGACGAGGTATACTACGCGGGCATTTGCGGGAAATGCAAAGCCGAATACAATGATGAAAACCGCAGTCAGATCTGGGTGGACTACCTGAACAGGGTAAACGCGTGGATGGCCGAACGCGGCCGGCGGGTACTGGCCTGGGTGGAATACCCCCTGTTGCCAAAGGATATAACCAAACTTCCATCCGGTGTCATCGACGGGATCATGCATGCGAACAAAAAGCAGATATGGATCGACAATGAAAACAAAGCCGGCATCAGACAATTGTCATACAGTTCGATACAAGGATCGGAGTTCCTCTTCCCCAACTACTTCCGGACAATCTACCGGGGCAGGCCCATTGAAGGGAGGCTCAGCGACGTCTACGGCACGGTCGTAAACCTGGAAGCGCGGGGGGCCAATCTCACCGGCACCTTTTCCGCGGCCTGGGACGACGCCGGTTTGCATAGCGAAACATTCTGGCTGGGCTGGGCCACAGTGGCCCAGTACGGCTGGACCAAAAGCACACCCTTGCTGTACCAGAGCATCGCCGATTTCATGGATGTGTTTTACGGCTATGACAGCCCCGATATGACAGAGGTCTACATCATGCTGGAAGAGGGCGCCAGGTTTTATGAAACCGTATGGGACAGGGTGGCATCAAAAGAACGAAGTAAAGGTTACGGAAATTCCTACGGGAAAGGCATCGGCGGAAATATGGTGGATTACCTTTTGCAAATGCCGCCTTTGCCGGAGGCAAAAGACCTGGGTATGACCCCTTCTTTCCGAAATAAGTACGGGGCGAAAATCGAAGAGGCCTCCGGATTGCTCAAAAAAAACGATCAGCTCGTCTCCCGGCTCATGGGCAATATTTCCCGGGTAGACCATAACAGGTATAACCTGGAAGTATTCCTGACCCTTGCCCTGCTGGAGCGGTTTACCATGGAAACCGTCGTCAACCTGGCCAAAGTTGAGGATTATCTGGTGACAGCTTCGGGGTCTGCGGATGAACCGGAAAAAGCGGTCGGTCAGCTGATCAACGCCTATAAACTGACCGGAAAAATCCTGAAAAACCGGGATGAAATGTGGACGGGTTTTACGACCACATGGTACAAGGGCCGGCTTCCCAAGAATCAAAGCCGGAACGGCAAGGTTTTCCACCACCGGTTCGACGACGTGAAAGACCACTTCGCAGACCGGCGGGTCGGGCTGGACTATATGCTGGCGCCGTTTGAGAGGATGAAGATAGAGGAGTGGAGAAGGCAACTCGGGAAAATAATAACCGGTTATGCCGGGCTTCACAACTTACCCGTAGAAGGACTGGAAGCCGAACGGTTGGAGGATTAGATCAAAGGCGCTCAATGAATATTTTCTGAACAACCGTTTCAATAATTATTATGGTTCTTTTTTATTCTGTTTTTTTACTAAAGTCCAGGGCAATAACCCGGATAATTATTCTTTGTACATCCATGTTGCTTGCCCCGAAGCCGGCAAAGGCGCAGGAAGATGTGACGCTCTTCAATTACTGGAAATATTATTCGGATGCTGAAAATTCCCTCTACAAATATTTTTGTTCGGTAGCGTTTGAACAGCTGGAATCGAGAAAAACGGCCATCGGCAGATTGAAAACGAAAGCGGACTGGTTGGAAAGGCAGGAAATGGTCCGGGAAAAATTATCTGAGATCATCGGCCCTTTGCCCGAAAAGACGCCACTGAATATCCGCATTACGGGAACCGTTCAAAGGGATGGTTACCGGGTAGAAAAAATGATCTACGAGTCCCGGCCGGGATACTTCGTCACTTCCGCTTTGTTCATTCCGGACAATCTGCGCGAAAAAGCCCCTGCCATTCTGAATCCGATCGGCCACAGCCCGATGAGTTTCCGGCGCGATATCTATCAGCATACCATCATCAACCTCGTGAAAAAGGGATTTATCGTACTGGCCTATGATCCAATTGGACAGGGGGAGCGGCTGCAATACTATGATGAGGCGGCGGGGAAATCCATATTCCCGACCAACCATGAGCACTCATACCCAGGTGCGCAATGTTTCATCGCCGGTTATTCGCCGGCGAAGTATTTCATATGGGACGGCATCAGGGGCCTGGATGTGCTGCTGTCGAGGCCTGAGGTGGATGCGAAGAGAACAGGCATGACGGGAATTTCGGGCGGGGGAAATATTACGGCTTACGTCGCGGCATTCGACGACAGGATCCTCGCCGCAGCGCCGGAATGCTGGATCACCAACTACAACTATCTGTTTAAAAGCGAAGGCCCGCAGGACGCGGAACAAAACCTCATCGGATTGATCAGCAACGGGTTGGATCATCCTGATTTCATAGAGCTCCGGGCGCCAAAACCGACGCTGATCATGAGCACAACACGCGATTTCTTCAGCATTCAGGGGGCCCGGGAAACATTCCATGAGGCGCGCAAAGCTTTTGATGCGCTCGGCGCAAAGGATAATTTGCAAATGACAGAGGAAGACGCCCTTCACAGTTTTACCAAAAAGAACCGGGAGGCCATGTACGCCTTTTTTCAAAAACACCTCAAAAACCCTGGGGATTCCACAGATCAAGATGTGGAAATGATTCCTCTTGATTTGCTATGGGTCACGTAAACCGGCCAACTGGCTACCTCACTAAAAGGCGAGACCATGTACACCTTAAACAAAAGGGTCCTCAGG
>JAJRVC010000081.1 GCA_024277475.1 Deltaproteobacteria bacterium | reverse complement strand
ATGTCCACTGACCGATGTAGTTGGCAACATCCGGTTTGTCGGGATCAAGACTGTCAGGATCTATGGGGCCGGTCCTGACAGGATCGCGAGTACCAGCCCCTACACCACCACCTGCTCCTGAATCTGTTCCATCACCTTCACCGGAGCCGATTTCAGGTTCAACTCCCATATCTTCATCTGCTACAGTATCAGTGTTATCTTCTCCACCAATAACAGTATCGGTCCCCGAACCGCCGCCATCACGAGGCGGTCGCTTCAGCTCATCCGGCCAGTCATACTCCGGCAATACAGAGATATACGTATCTCCCACATGAACAGCATCGTAATAAAGTGTGAACCCACTCCAATGCACCATATCGATACGGGAGACAAAAGGACTTGAGGCGATAAAAGAACTCTTTTCTTCTTCGGGGTGCAGATTTCCTTGGGCGTCCGTTTTTTTCTTAAATCTAATTGTATATTCAGTGCGGGGTTCCGTCATATTTAAATAACCAGTCAACTTGCCGTTTGTTTGATACAATACTTTATAATGATATTTCCGTTCAGGTCTGTCAGTGCCATAAGGCGCCTCAATTTTTAAAGGTGTAAAAATTGCTTTCAGCGATACGGAACCGTCTTTTTCGACCAAAGTATCATTAGTAACCTTTCCTGTTGCAGCCCAAGCAGCTGGATCACAGTAGTTGTGCAGATCATCCTGACCAATGGTTATAGCGTTCACAGGTTCCATGTTCATTTGCGGACTCAATCTGGTACGATCGGTACTGCGTAAAAACCTGCTAAGGCCGGTATAGATGAGGATTTTCCCATCTTCTTCAGGAAAACACTTTTCACCCGGCTTGTAGATCGTGCGTTTCTTGACCTCCACTTTGATTTCAAATGGTTCCCCTAATGTGATTTCCAGGGGAACGTATTCCAGCTTCATGGCGCCAGTCCAATCAGGAAAAAAAAGGGGATCATTAGCGTGAACGCTAAAGCCCGTTGCGCCATTCTCATAGTCAACAATATAGCTCTGGGAATAACCCGGGGCCTGTCGTCCTGGCTCCGGCCCCTCAATCTTAACCAATTTAAGGACAGGATGGACCAGCGCTTGCCGAGTCCCCTCCTCTTCATTATTTTCAGTTATAGCAACAACAATACGGGGCGAAGGATCATCAAACACCTTCCCGGGCGCTGTCACAGACAAGACTATTTCGGCTCGATCTGTGGGTGTGGCATCATCAGATACATCAAATCTGACCAGAAAGGATGAAAATTCCCCGGCAGGGGTAGACTCTCCAGACTCGGGGGTTACCTGAAAGTTGATCAGCCCACTTGGTATACTTTGAACCTGTACCGAAAGGGCGTTCATCGGTTCACTATTGTTATTGATCACATATACAGGAATCTCATATCCGGTTTCCCCGGCTCTAACCGTTGCGGCAACTTTCTCTGGGGTTTCAGCATCAGCGCCGGCAGAAAAACAAAAAAACATACATAGAGTGACGACCATGTGGTGGAGAAAAATTTTCATATCCCCTGTTGATCCTCTTCTTTACATTCCATTTTTTTGTTTTTGTTTCTTGGATTTTCGCCAAGACCCAAACGATCTATTTCATCCTGCACACATGGAGGTGGAGTGAGCTGTTTGGCCGATTTTCCCTGCGGTACCAATCTATCGTCCTCTTGCTCCCAACCCACCCACATCTCATTGACGAACCGATTATTCCAAAACCAGTTGGCAGTTATATAGGTATTGGGATACACCCAGAAGCCCTGGCGGATTTTTCTTTCAAAATACCGCTTCAGATGAAGATCACGGAACCCCTTGGGTCCTTGAGGAATAGCAATTATTTTGGCAGTGTTCGGGACAATCGTATTGCTGCTATCCGGCACACCCGGATCAAAAACTATAATCGGATAATCCACGTAGGGTGATTCATTAAAATTGGTTTCAGGCCCGTGATGGCTGACATTTCCTCCCGTATACCCCACCCCTTTAACTGCCTCGTTCAGTTTCATAAGAACATCTTTCTGTGCCTCGGTAATCAAGCCTTTATGGATATCAAAACATGGAAAAGGATCTGGAGGAGACCACAGATTTTGAAATGCCGTGACAGTTCTGGTTGTATTGCCGCAGCTTTTATCAGGGCCAAGGCTCTCCTTTACGAATCCAGCGCAGGCATCCTGTTTCTGACCATCTGCGGGACAGAAAAATCCAAAGGCGAGAAGATCATAATCAGCCGTGAGATATTTCTCTTCAGGGTGAGCATTATCTGCCAGGACGTCCAGAGGCTTGAGCCGACTGCATACCTCATCCGGCAAACGTACTTCTTTTTTCGGTTTTCGAGTTTTGTCGAACTTTTCCCCGTTTGTTCTCCAGTCAAACCATTGAGGGCACTCACATGCGCTCTGTATTCTCTCACCATTAGTTGCCTCTTTACACAGGAAGAGCCATGCTCTGGCGTCTTCGTCCGTAATCCATTCCATGGCAGCACCCGATTCCTGATTTGTCCCTGGTCTTGCCCAGACCGTATACAAATCACCACCGATACGATGCCCCAGTGGCTTCCGGATTGCTATCGACTCCCCCACTTTCATCATGTCGCCCGGAGGGGTATACGCTTCCAATTGCTCTGCAGTTATTAAGTATTGTTTCAGACCTAATTCCTTTCCCCTCAACATCTCACTGGTCTTCTTCGCATATTTCTCAATCTCCTTTACCGGTTTTCCCCACAATTTGCTGTAGGTTTGATCCGCAGGGATATACCCTTTCTGCGGACCCCAGTTGGAGCTTTTCCCCTTGACGTTCATCCCCTTGGTTGCCTCTCCACTTCGTATCAAAGGAGTAGAATCAGGATTGACCGGTCGTGTAATGATAATTACTTTTTCACGCATTGTTACTTCCTGAATGGCATCAGCATGGCTGAAAACCAAACCGGACCATTTTTTGGCAAAACTGTCGGTCAGCTGCCAGTCTATCCCATCTACGACAGGTTTTTTCCCGGCCATGAATTGTCCAGCCTCGGGCAGAGATTCTGCAAAAATTCCATTTTTGAGCAGATCTACGACATGACGCTGAATCTTCGGATATCTCTGGGTATAGCTGTGAAGGACACTCTCAATGATATCAGGATCCTTCTCGGTCTCAATATCCACATACGTTGCCGCTTTCGATTTCAGCGGAATCCCCCCAAGCTGACTATCGAGTCGTACTGTTGCGTCGTTCTTGTCAAAACGAAACATGAGCGTGCGTAAAGCCTCCAGGGCTGGATAAGGTACAATATCCTGCGGTATGGATTCCAACAACTGGTCGCCCGACCGGAGCCATCCTGATGAGGTTCTGAGCTTAACCCAGTATTTATATTCCGAATCAATCAGCGTCTCGATGTCCTGACGTGCTTTCCAGAATTCATCTTCAAATCCTGTTCCCTCCCAGTCTCCGGAAATTGCATCAAAGTACGCTTCGAGATGCTAAGGAAAAAAATAAAAAAGAGAGCCGATCACCTGCAGAAGTTTCATATATCTGCCGTCCGGATCATAATGACCCTCTCGAAGCCCTCCCTCTCTGGCCACTGCAGCGATAACATGGCTGGGGATTTCCGTTTTTCCGATGCGCTTCAAAGCAGGACTTTGCAGCTTCAGATCCTGAAGCGCCTTGGATTTTTCACTTATCGCCATAACCCATGTTGACAGGTATGCGACACTTCTATAAAACGATGCTGCCCAGCTTTCATTCTGGATTTCCTTTGTAACAAGCTGTTCAAAGACATCAATCTGCCCACTGCCGAAGTGAGGTGTATCAATGGTAATAAGCCGATTGATATCACCGGCCCAGAAATTATCCGCCCTTTTGTAATCCTTGTTATATGCATTAATACCACCATATGAAGCATTCACCCTGGCCAATATCCCCCCCATACTGTGGCCAATGACATCTGCCTGGGTTGCCGCAACCCTCAAATTATCACGATAGTAACTGAGAGCCTGGCGAATGCCGCCTCTCTTGGCAGTCTCTCCGGAAACTGAATTTACCAGAGTAGTGTTAGTACTGTTCGAACCTGCCCCTCCGTTGAGAGACAATAAGCGCATGCCGTCATTCCAGACCACATACCTGTTATCATCAAATGAACTGCTGTAACCACCTCCTGTGCCATTGGTCAACTGATAGTCTACGAGAAAAGTTTCGAACCCGGTTGCCTGTAAAGTATAATTCAGTGATGGGCCAACCGGGGAATTGGCCCCTGTCATCCATGCGTTGACAGGTTCATCAAAAAGACCGTGAACCAGCACGACCGGCGGACGGACAATTTTTATTTCCTGCTCTTTTTTTATTGTGCCTCTACCGCTTTCCGGTCTAAAAATAATCTCCAAATCAACTGAGCGGACTTCAGCAGCGCCGATCAATTCACTGGGAGATTGCTGAGCTGAACCTTTCCCAAAATCGGGCGGCGCCGTATATAAAGCATAGGCAACATGCCCCTGCCCGGTATCGCAGGTTTTGCCCTCCCGAAAAAACTGAAGTCGTCCTTCTTCAGAGTTTTTCAGCTCTTTTTTAATTTCAAAAATTCCTTTTGCCCGGGTTTTCAGTATTAACAGGAGCTGGCTTTCTCCATCTGCGGCTACTCCAATTCTTTCATTTTTTAATTCTTTTAATTCCATAACCCCCAGGTTGTGAATCGAGGCAGGACCTGTAAGTGCAGGGTAATCACTGGTGCTGCTCTGCCATGCATCCTCATTACCGGGGAAAAACAATGGGTTGGCGTCTACCATTCTAATTTTAATATTTAAGGAATATACTGTAACCGACGACAACCGTTTACTGTCACCGCTTAACCGGCTGGCAGTTACGGTTGTTTCCGGCCTTTTTTTTGTCGGGATGTCGGGACAGCTCAACTTATAGTCAGGTTCCGGCCCAACCATTGGCTCAAAAGATAAAGCGATGTGCCAGCCAAAAAAGACGTCAATCAATACAATGAAAACAGTTACAAAAAATCGAGATAACGAATATCTCCGAGTCCTCAACCCCATAACCCACTCCACATTCAAAGACATGTCCGCTACAAAAAAAATAAGGTTCTGTTTTTCCACCATAACCTGGAAATATACCCGCCTGAAGGGTTGTCGAAACCCAGCTTCGCAAGTTCCTCAAAAATCATGCTACAGCTCCCCAAAAGCGTCCTTAATATTGTTTTGTTCCGCTCCGGATTCTTCTGACGATGATGTAAACTTCAATGATGATATCTTTCTTTGTGCAAGAGGAACTATTTTCCAGAATTCAGCAACATCATGATTGTTCACAGGATAGCTTATTGTTATAGCTCCAGTACTTTCAAAGTGGGAAGCTCCTGCACCTTTATACACCAGACCATAATAAGCTGATTCTGTTTTGCTGTGTATCTTCACATGGAGAGAAGCTGTTTTGTGCTGGACTGATTCACGCAGCCTTACTTCAAGAATCTGTACGTTTTCGTCTTCAAAAATGGCTTTGCTTCCTTGGGGAATGCTACGAAGAGGGACATCAAAAATCTTTTCAACTTTCGAGACGGTAACGACCAGATCCAGGTCTCCCAACTCATCCAGTTCAACACCCCCTTCAGGAGATACATCCATGCCGGTCTCGACCCAGAAACTGAATCCATATATCAGCCGCCGGGGACTCTTTTCACCCCCGATCCTCCGAGAGAGCCTTTTCCCATCAGAATAAAGCTCCACTTTAAGCCAGTCGGTCCCGAAAATGCTGTATGGTGGAAGAGTCGGTTGTTTGAGCACGGAGAGAATCACGACAGGGCCGTTACCATACTCTTCTTCCACCGGCATGCCGTAATTAACCTCTCCCGGCCCACCGTAAAGACTTGCCTCATCGGGATAAACAATAACCTTTTCTATAATCACCTCGCCGGCCGAAGTCTGTATTCTCTCGTTCAAATGCGCAACCAGGGGCTTCTGCTCAACAGCCCAGCACATGTTGGCACTCAATAATACAGCACAAAAAAACATCATCGAGAAGAAAAGGTATGGCCTGTCATATCCTGTCATACACGTACCCCATCATTTTCCGAACACCTGGGCAGGTTATGTCTTACAACTCCACAAAATCATCAGGATTCCCAATATCACTGGAAGGCTGCTCATTTTTTGAACCAACAGGTTCCGGGACATCCTCAGCCCAGCTCAACCCCATTTCCTGCAATTTGCTTTGCGCGCCTTTATGCCCCAGGACAGCAGCCTTGCGATACCAGTTAAGCGCCGCGGGCTGATCCTGCACAACTCCCCTGCCGGTTTCGTACATAGCGCCAAGGTTGTTACAACCACCGGCATAACCTCCAT
>JAJRVC010000080.1 GCA_024277475.1 Deltaproteobacteria bacterium | reverse complement strand
TAAATGAAATCACGTCACCTTTAGAGATCCGCCCCTGGAACACGCGAAAGTGTACAACTGTGCCTCGATAGGAATCATAGTGCGAATCAAAAATAAGTGCTTTTAAGGGTTTGGCAGGATTTCCGGCCGGTGGCGGCAATTTCCGAACCGCTGACTCCAGTACGTTTTCGATCCCAATGCCCTCTTTCGCGGATACTAAAATAGCGTCATCCGGATCAAGACCGAGATCATCCTGGATTTGCTTTTTTACCCGCTCGATATCTGCGGACGGAAGATCAATTTTGTTGATAACCGGAATAATTTCAAGATCATGTTCCATGGCGAGGTACAGGTTGGCCAGAGTTTGGGCTTCAACCCCCTGGCTGGCATCGATAACCAGCAATGCACCTTCGCAGGAGGCAAGGGAGCGGGAGACTTCGTAAGAAAAATCCACATGGCCCGGGGTATCGATGAGATTTAAAAAGTATGATTTTCCATCCTGGGCGGTATAAGGCAGGCACACCGTCTGGCTTTTAATGGTGATACCCCGTTCCCGTTCTATTTCCATCGTATCGAGAATCTGATCCTGAAATTCCCGTTCGGATATGATGTCCGTAGCCTGGATCAGACGATCCGACAGGGTGGATTTACCGTGATCAATATGTGCGATGATACTGAAATTTCTTATATTTTGCATAGGTTCGATTATGGTAAAATATGATAACGCTATCGATTTTTCAATCTAGCGGGATGTTGTTGCCGCAACGGTAAAAGGGAGTTGACACTGCTCCTGTTAATAGCTATACTATATCGCTATAATTAATAAATTTAGTCTATTATCAATTTTTTCGAGTGTCTGTCAAGTCTGCCGTCAACTATATATGATTCAAACCGGAAATTCCAATGGCTTCATCCAGGGCTGATACCCGCATCTTAATCGTCGATGACGATCTTGCCGTACGCAATACCATGTATGACTACATCAAAGCCGCCGGGTTTTATTCCGAAGCAGTTTCCTGCGCGGAGGAAGCCCTCGAATTATTGGCGAGGGAGAATTTCCACGTCGTTGTCACGGATATCATGCTGCCTGCCATGGGCGGCCTGGAGCTGACAAAATTAATCAAAAGAGACAATGCATCCGACGTCATCGTGATGACCGGTTACAGCGATGACTATTCCTATGAAGAGGCGATCAACATCGGCGCCAGTGATTTTGTCATCAAACCGGTTCGGCTCGAGGAATTGCTGCTGCGGCTGAAAAGGGTACTCAAAGAGCGCGAGCTCACCAATGAACGGATCCGGATGATGGAGAAGCTGCAAAAGCTTGCAATTACCGACGGCCTCACAAGACTGTATAATTCAAGATCTTTCTACTCCCAGCTGGAATTGGAGATCGACCGCTACAACCGTTATCAGCACCCGCTCACATTGTTACTGCTCGACATCGATCACTTTAAAGATTACAACGATAAATATGGTCATCTTGAAGGAGATAAAGTTCTGGTTCGCTTCAGCCAGATCATTAAATCCTGTTTGAGAACCAATGACTCCGCGTACCGGTATGGTGGCGAGGAGTTTACAGTCATACTACCGGAAACTGCGGGCGAGGAGGCCAGAACAGTTGCTCAGCGAATTCGAGCGGCATTGGAGGCTGAGCCGTTTTTACCGGAAAACGGAGGAGAAGCGACGGTCACCATCAGTATCGGGCTTACCGAATACCACCCCAAAGAAGAATTGTCCACTTTTATTCAGCGGGCCGACCAGGCAATGTACCATTCAAAGCGCAGCGGGCGTAACAAGGTCTCCATGCTGTATGCGGATCCTCCCTCGGAACCAATTGCCCCTCAGGGCTGACGAATGGCGATTGTTGATTTACGGCATTTACAACCCGTATTTTATATCAGAAGCCAGAAAACAGAGACCAGATGACAGAAATTGGAATTCGGAAGGTGGAATGGGCAATTCGGAAAATATCAATCAACTCTATACCTTTTACCTTCAACCCCATACTTTACGCTTATGCCTTGCGGCCTATACCTTAAATTCTCTACCTTCTACCTCGTTACCTCCAACTTGCCAGCATTCGGTTCAGCTCAATAAGCCCAATAAACTCGATATGCCAATCAAGTGTCCATCACAACCTGCCACACGCAACGCGCAACTCACAACACGCAACAAACACACAACCCGTAACCCGTTTTATGCCCGCACCTCTTTGATCCGATCCAGATTTGTCTGAATCTTCTGCTGTTTTTCCAGCAAAACGCTTTGTTTCGACCTCACTTTTTCAATGACATCCGACGGAGCCTTGTTTAGAAAGCCCTCATTTTTCAATTTTTTAGCCACCGTCGTCAGCTCGGCGGCCAGTTTTTTAATCTCTTTTTCCAGACGTTTGGTTTCTTTGGCAAAATCAATGATACCTTCCAGGAAAACAAAAATGGAAGCGCTGTTTACCACGGCTGTAGCCGATGATTTTGGTTTTTCCCCGGTATTTTGAACTTCCAGCGAACTGAGCCTGGCAAGATTGATGATAAGGTCCTGATGGGCTTCCATGATTTGCCGTGCTTTTTTGTCTTCAGATTGTATCAGCACCTGTAACGCCAGGGTCGGCGAAATATTCATTTCTCCACGCACATTGCGGATTCCGGTGATTACATCCATTAAAATTCCCATTTTGGATTCTGATTCCTGCAGCAGCTTTGTACCGGCGGCATCGACGGACTGCGCGGGGTATACGGCCTTCATGATCGAGCCGCTTGTCCCAGGCATGTGCTGCCAGATTTCTTCAGTCACAAAAGGGATGAATGGATGCAGCAGCACGAGGGTATCACGTAGAATACGCCACAGCACCGCCCGGGTCGATTCTTTTGCTTGGGAACCTTCTTTATCGTAAAGGGCAGGCTTGACGGCTTCAAGGTACCAGTCGCAAAATTCGTGCCATACAAAATTGTAAAGTGTTCCGGCGGCCTCATTGAAGCGATAGTGATCCAGGGCATCGGCGACTTCCGTTATTACCCCTCCCAGGCGGGAGACAATCCATTTATCCGGCAGTGATAGAGTTTTCAGGTCTAAATCTTCGTACCCGCGATCCAGGTGCATCAGGGAAAAACGGGTGGCATTCCAGAGTTTGTTGATGAAATGCCGATAGCCGTCCACCCGCTTTTCAGACATCCGGATATCCCGTCCCTGGGCGGCAAAAGCAGCCAGGGTGAACCGGAAGGCATCCGTTCCGTAACGGTCAATAACGTCCAGGGGATCAATCACGTTGCCCTTTGATTTGCTCATTTTTTTGCCGTCTTCATCTCTGACCAGAGCGTGTACGTAGACGTCTTCAAAAGGGATATCATCCATAAAATGGATGCCCATCATCATCATGCGGGCTACCCAGAAAAACAGAATGTCAAATCCGGTAACCAGCACAGAGGTGGGATAAAATGTTTTCAGCAAGGGCGTTTCGTCCGGCCATCCCATTGTCGAAAACGGCCACAGCGCTGAACTGAACCAGGTATCCAGCACATCGGTTTCCTGGACGAGATTATTGGCATCGCAATCCGGACACGTCTGCGGTGCCTCCATCGCCACCACGATTTTGCCGCACCCTTGACAGGTCCAGGCCGGAATCTGGTGTCCCCACCAGATCTGGCGGGAAACGCACCAGTCCCGGATGTTGTTCATCCAGTCATAATAGGTGCGGGTCCACATTTCCGGAATAATTTTGGTTTTACCGTTTTTAACAGCGGCGATGGCTTTCTTGGCTAGTGGTTTCACGCTGACAAACCATTGCTTCGACAGGTTCGGTTCCACGACGGTCTTGCATCGGTAGCAATGTCCCACGCTGTGTTGATAGGGTTCGATTTTGACCAGCAAACCCTGCTTCTTGAGTTCCTTGACGACTGCGTCGCGGCACTCAAACCGATCCATTCCCTCAAACTTCCCGGCCTGTTCGGTCATGTTTCCATCGTCGTTGATGACTTTCACGCTGGCCAGATTATGGCGGGTGCCTATTTCGAAGTCATTGGGATCATGGGCCGGGGTGACTTTTAAGCCCCCGGTTCCGAATGACATGTCGACATAGCTGTCTCTGATGATGGGAATTTCTCTGTTCATCAACGGCAGGATCACCCTATCGGCTTCGATGTCCCGGTAGCGTTCATCGTCGGGGTGGACCGCAACCGCCGTGTCGCCCAGCATGGTTTCCGGCCGCGTAGTTGCCACGACGATGCCGCCGGATCCGTGTGCGTAGGGATAGTGGATATGGTAGAGATGTCCGTTGTGTTCTTCATGTTCCACTTCGAGATCCGCCAGTGCCGTGTGACACCGGTGACACCAGTTAATGATGTAATTGCCGCGGTAAATGAGACCTTCCTCGTAAAGCTGAACGAACACTTTGCGCACCGCCCGGGACAGGCCTTCATCCATGGTAAAGCGTTCCCGCTTCCAGTCACAGGATGCCCCTAGGCGTTTGAGCTGATTGGTAATGGCATTGCCGTACTTTTCCCGCCATTGCCAAACGGCTTCTATAAACTTTTCCCTGCCCAGTTGATGACGATCGGTACCTTTTAGAGCCAGACTTTTTTCGACAACATTTTGGGTCGCAATCCCGGCATGATCCGTTCCCGGCATCCACAGGACATTGTCTCCCCGAAGCCGCCGGTAGCGGCATAAAATATCCTGCATGGTGTTGTTCAAAGCGTGCCCCATATGGAGCACTCCCGTTACATTCGGGGGTGGAATGACTATGGAATAGCCCTTCCGCGGGCTTTGTTCATCGGCTGCAAACAGCTGTTCGTCTTCCCAGTACTTGTACCAGCGCTTTTCGACCTCATGGGGCTCATAACTCTTGTCAAATTGATTGAAACTCATCTATATTACACTCCTTCATTTCCGAATTTAGCTTAAAGGTAACCGTTCACAAGTTCAGGGGTTCAACGTTCTGGGTTAAGGACAAAAAAGGCAATAAAATCACGAAGTTCTAGTAAAAAATGCTCATTTTATCAAATAATTTCCAATTTGGCTCTAAATTTTGAATTAGGCTTGACGAAGCTGACGCCTCTCTCGTAAATACGATTCCAAATGCAGTCCAGGGACGATAATGGAACCTTGAACCATAAACCTATGGTAACCGTGAACGCCTACGGTTAAGGAGTATCATCGGGGGTGCTGTCTTCAAGCAGGGATTCTTTTAGCCGATCGATTTCTTTTTTAACAGCTTTTTCGATAATCTCGTAGATGATATGTTCAATCCGACCGGCTAATTTTTCATTGATGATGCGTTCGATGGCCTGGTCGATTTGCTCGGGAGAAAATACAGGAGAGTCGCCTGCCGTAGATTCCGCTGAATTTTTTAGCATATGCTCGTTCTTTTCGGATTGATTTTTGAGAAGAGGCGTCGTTTCTTTTGTACCGGTGGGGTCCTGGGCGAAAAGTGTGTCGGGACGACGATTCCGTTTTCCGGCTTCCGCTGAGAGTGCCGCTGCGGCCCTTGCCAAATCTAAGTCAGGTTCCAGTGCAGAAAATCTTTCGACAGACTGCGGGGCGTTGTTTTCAATTCCACTGTCATCTTCCAGGGCATCATCGAAGAAACGACTCAGTTCATCCTCCACGGCTTTTTCCTCAGACTCGCTAAGCTTTCTCATTTCCTCATCTTCCATTGGATCTTCCTCTTTGATATCAAAGAGTTCAAGAAAATCCTTATCCGCCAGGTCCGATGGATCCAAAAGTCCGGCATGCGCTAAGGTTTCATCATGATCATCCGGGAAATGCTGATCAAATTCGGTGATTTCGATTATGTCGTCATCTGTTTCGACGTCATCGTCGTCCAATTCAGCCAATGGAATGATTTCTTCATCCTCTTCGCACTCAAATTCTATGTCTGCCGGCATCTCGATGTTGTTGTTGTCGTCGGCAATCCGACCGTCAGTGTCAGTGAAAGGATTGTTTTGCAAGGATGATTTTGCGTTTTCTTCGAAGACGGTGATACCTTCGTCAACCCCCAAGGACGGGTTTTTATCTACGTTCTCCGGGATAAAGTTATCGATTCCCGGGGATGCGGTGGCCTTGCGATCCTCTGCGGGGTTGATAATTACTTCGTCGTTGAGTTCAATTATGGGGTCATCGTCGGAAAAATCGTCTGCAATAATTTTTTGATTGGGAGCTTTTTTTTCGATCATGGTCGTTACCATTCGGCAGGGGAAATAGCCTGCATTGTGTCTGGAAAATTTTCAAATTGTTATTATCCTTAGAAAAATTATCATACGGCATGAACCGTGTCAAGACATATGAACTCGATTGATTTAGGCCTTATTTATTAAAACCGCATCATGTTTGCGAAGGATTTTTCTAACAAAATATTTTCGCTGTCAAACCACGAAGTTTAATTATAATAAACATTTACTGTTTGTGTCGGGATGCCTGGCTGTTTTTTTCGGATTATCCGGGTTGGGAAAAACTATTTGCATGAATTCATGATTGGTTATAAAAAAAAATATGCGACATTTTTTCATTGATCCATCCCCGGTAATCAATTCCCTGGTGGCGATCCAGCGATCTGAAGCTCATCACATCAAAAATGTGTTGCGATTAAAACCGGGTGATCGCATTATGCTTTTTGACGGCACAGGTTTCGAATATGAAGCTGTCATCAGGAAAATATCTACAGAAAAAATAGATGTCGAGATCCACAGCAAGGTTCGGGCCGCCCTGCAATCCGGCGTACAAATTACGGTTGCCCAGGCCTTTTTAAAAGAAAAAAAGATGGACGATCTTGTGCGTAAGCTTTGCGAGTTGGGTGTTGCCAGGTGGATCCCTTTTTTCTCCCGGCGCTCCATCGCAAGACCCGACGCAAGACGTCTTGCCGGCCGTTCCCGGCGATGGCATCGAATTGCCACCGAAGCCCTGAAGCAGTGCCGACGAATCGATCTGCCGGAAATAGCCGGTGCACTTTCTTTTGAAGAGGTCCTGGATTTTAGCAAAACATGCGACCTGAACATCGTTTTCTGGGAAAATGAAGCCGGCCCACTCCGCAGCGGCATCGAATCGGGCGCAAAAGATCCCCTGAAAAGGATTTTAATGATGCTGGGGCCTGAAGGCGGGTTTACCCAACAGGAAATTGAAATGGCCGAAAACAGCGGATTTGTTGTAGCCGGGCTGGGCCCGCGCATTTTAAGGGCCGAAACCGCAACCATCGCTGCTGTTTCACTGGTTCAATATTTGTTCGGCGATATGGGCAAAAAAATATGTTGACATTAATTAAAGCGTTTAATAGAAAAGGTATTCGCAATTCAGGGCGTTGTTTACATGTAATGCCCAAAAAGCCGAGGTAGCTCAGTCGGTAGAGCAGGGGACTGAAAATCCCCGTGTCGGCAGTTCGATTCTGTCCCTCGGCACCAGTAATATCAATAGCTTACAGCATTTCGCTGTAAGCTATTTTTGTTTCTACTCAACACTTACTCAACAGATTGTAAAAAACATCTTTGCATTTTATCTTGCATTAATTTTGTTTTCATCCACTGTCTCTTTCAACAAATTGTCAGCCTCTTCTATTTGACCATCTAACCATTTCGTGTATTTATCCATCGCCTCTCGCAACGAATCATCCGACAGCACAATGTAATGTACATCCATGCCTTTGAG
>JAJRVC010000079.1 GCA_024277475.1 Deltaproteobacteria bacterium | reverse complement strand
TGCCTAAAATGAGCTAAAGTGAACTAAAGTGCCTAAAGTTAAGGAATTCTATCTTTTTTATAAACGACAGAGCGATGCGATACATTAACTTTAGATCACTTATAACTTTAGATCACTCCACACTTTGTATTGAGGTAATTTAATAAATCCAACAGGCTGTAAATCCACCAACCACCCAATCCACCAATCATCCGCCTCTTTTATAATAGCTCGATATTTCATGGTTTTACCTCACAAACGGTATTCCAAGGTCTTTACAAATTTTGCGTGCAAGTTCATCGACAATTTCATTATGCCTTGGAATGGGAATCATGCAAGGCACTTAAAAAATCTGACCCTGCCAGAGTTTGGCGGCAAATTCTCCGGCGGGCAGGATTTCGATTGAATCGTCGGTTAGCCGCGGCTTGCTCTCAAGACATACCACGATGCGTCGGCGTACATTGGGATGATCCTGTTTGAGCGAACGAAGCCCTTTCAGATGCTTGCCCGACATTTTTGGTGTGGCTTTGGCCTCGATGGCAATATCCATGGAATTGATGATAAAATCCACCTCCGTTCCGCCGGCAAGACGCCAGTAACTAAAATCAGCAAAAATATCATGATACAGATTGTAGGCCCGTAATTCATGAAAGCACCAGTTTTCGAAGGCCTTGCCGTAAAGCTCCGAGCCGGGCATCAGGTTGCCGCGTTTGGCCAGGAAATTGACAATCCCGATATCTGAGAAATAAAACTTGGGGGAAGCGGCAACACGTCTTTTGGGGCGTTTTCGATAAGCCGGCAGCCAGCAACCCAGTAAAGTATCTTCCAGGATCTGAAAGTACTGCCGTATCGTTTGGCTCGAAACCCCGCAATCCCTGGCAATGGTTGAAAAATTAACCGCTTCGGCGTCGGAAAGCGCTGCAATGTTCAAAAAGTTTGAGAAAACCGGAAGATTGCGGATAAGCCCTTCGGCCGCCACTTCCTCTTTAAGGTAATCGGCCACATAGGCATTCAAGCGTCTATGGGGCTGATCAGACAGATAGATTCGCGGCAGGTAGCCATGGTTGAGCATGCGGTTAAGAGACCAGTCGCCACGCAACTCAGCCGATGTAAAGCCCAGCAATTCATAGCGGATGGCCCTGCCTCCCAGCAGATTTGCCTGCCCCCGCCGAACTTTTCTGGCGCTTGAGCCGCACAGTGCAAATTGAATTTTGTAATTTTCATGCAGCCAGTGTACCTCATCGAGCAACGCGGGAATTTTTTGCACCTCGTCAATAACGACAAGTTTCGAAGCTTGTTCAAGTGACGGAATTTCCTGTCGGAGCCATTCCGGATGTTCAAGGTAGCGTCGAAATTCCTCGGCTTTTAACAAATCAATCCAGATCGCATCCGGATATGTGCGCCGCAGTAATGTGGATTTCCCGGTTTGTCTGGCCCCCCAGAGAAAAAAAGTTTCCGTTCCGCCAGCCGGCAGCGGAAGTCGGCGTTCAATCATTTGAAGTTTTGTATTTCTCATTCTATACTTGAAAATATCATGTAATTTTCAAGTGTCAATATAAAAATACATGAAATCTTTGGGCCACAGACGCACTAGGGTCAAAAGCTTGGGATCTCGGGGACGTCCATAAAAAAATAAATAAGCTGTTAAAGTAACTGATATTAAGACTCTTCAGCGATGAGTTGGAAAGATGAAAGCAAAATTTACCGCAGACTCACGCCGACCGACGCGGACCCATTATTTTTTTTCACCACGAAGGGCACGAAGTTCACGAAGAAGACAAAAAGATATTAAATTAATTTTTTCTTCGTGGTTCATATATTTGTAATTTTTCCACCGGCTCTGATCTGTGTGCATTGGAATGGATTCGATCTTATGGGTTTTTAATTAGACCCCGGTTGAATACGCTTCGCTGTCACAAGTGAATTCCACAGGGCAGACAGGATTTACTGGATCTTCAGGATTTTTTTTGGTTCTTTCTTAGTTTCTGGAAGAAACTTAGAAATCACAATCGCCTGCGGCGATGCGCCCTTTCGGCCGAAGGCCGCCTTATCCAGTCAATCCTGTTGATCCTGTCTGAAACTTTTTCTAGAATTAGAATCCATTCCTCTTTTATCGGTTGACAATTTATTTCACCGCAGACTCGCGCGGTTTGTTGTGGGTTGAATGTTGAAGTTTCATTGAGCCTTGAGCTTTATTCCTTCCCATCTTCCATCTTTTACACACCTTCTCATCTTCACATCTTCCTTTCGTCCGTCATCCCTCTTCCCTCATTTTTTCATCTCCACCAGCCGAAGGCCTTTCTATCCTGACAATCTTGTCAATCCTGTCTAATTTCCTTTCACGCCTTGCGCCTTGCGCCCTGTACCGTGAGCCTGTTTTTATTCCGGCACATATTCCGAAATAATCGGTGCAATAGATTCTATGAACTCAAGCTCCGTACCCAGGGCCTCCTCGACCCCGCTGCCCACCGCCATATTGATCCTCATCAAAGCCCCGTCGGTTCGCCCCAGGGTCACGGCGTCCCAGATCAGGTAAAGCTTGTTCAGATATTCATTGGCATAAATCCGGCCGCGCCCGTGGTACCACCAGAGATAAAGCTGTTTGCGATCGCCGTATTCCATCAGGAAATAATTTATCGGCGCACTGGCCCGACTATCGTTTGCCAATTTCAAGGGATAAACTTTGCGCTCGGCAATCCGCCAGCCGGCGCCGGGCAGGCACTGCCGCGGGGAGTGCACCTGTTTGCCTTCACGCTGGTTCTTGAAATAGCCGATATAAAGCCCGACGGTTTGGCCCTTTGCATTCACATAGGTGCGCATGATGTAATCGTCCACCAGCAGCACCGCCATGGAGGCGTCGTCGATAACCTGTTCGTCGACCGCTTTCCAGTCGCCGATGATCTTGGGAAATTCCTTGAGCGCCCGGCGCGGCACCTCGGCCTCGGGCCGCGAAAAGGCGTAGTTGGCGGCAGCGGCTGAGAGGAGAAGGATTATGGTTAATATGAATCTTTTCATTTTATTAGATCGGAATGGATTCGTATCTTAAAAAAGCTAAATCTTGTCTGTGTCAGTCTGTGTGGGTCTATGGCTATGCTTACTCACTTTTGACAATGACAGTCCCACCACACCGACAAGAATTAATCCCGCGAAATAGAGCACCGCACCCGAGAAGCCGTGAAAAAAGCCTTCGGCCATCTTGATGCCGTAATGATGGGCCAGGATACCGGTCATGCTGACGCGAAAGGCGTTGGTGGCAATGGCGATGGGGAAACAGGATAAAATCACCACCGCCCGCTGCCAGTTCGCCCGGGTGATGAAATAGGCCAGCACGGTTCCGATGGATACCAGGGATATTAAAGAGCGAATGCCGCTGCAGGCTTTTTCAACCTCCAGGGTCTCGCCGACCAGGTGAATGATGTTGCCTTCCCGGAATACCGGGATATCGAGTGCCTGCAGGGAAAAAGTCGCAACTTGTGAGGCAAAAAGCTGCATGGGGAATGTAATCTTTTGCATCAGGATGGAGGGTATCGGAATCATAAAGATTAAAAATGCAATCGGAAAGGCCAGCAGTTTCAGCTGCTGCCAGCCCAAAAGAAAAATGATGATGCCGCATAGAACAACCAGAAACGAAAAGCGCTGGGTAAAAGATTCCGAGGCCAGATTTCCCACGACAAGCAGAAACAACCCGCCCAGGATTACAAAGATTCCTAAATTTGCCGGGCAGACGGAAAGCCTTTCCAGCTCGTCGGCCCGCTGCCACAGCAGATACAGGGCGATAAAGGGAATTAGAAATCCATGGGAAAAATCCGGATTATTCGTCCATTCATAAACCAGGGACTGGAAAACGGCATAGTATAAAATCCCGAGGCTTGTCAGGCAAATCAAGATTTTTAAAAGGGTTTTTTGGTCCTTTATGAAGTGAGGAACGTAAACCGACACAATGAAGGGCTCCGAATTTTATTTAATTTAGACAGGATTTACTGGATTTACAGGAATCTTTTGCCCCCCGGACGGTGGGGGGTCGAAAAGGCTCGAAAGCTGGGAAGCTTGAATGCTAATCACACGCAAATAGATATTCAGAACAGGTAATAAATTGGCAACCGGCAAAGCATTCAATCATTCGCCTTAACTTTGATTCGCTCCGTTCAAGATTCGTGTAGTGCTTAAATTTGGCACCTGGACTGGCGCTTTCGACCCTGGGCTGATCCGGATCGATCTCCCAGGGATGCATGTAAAACAGGTAGGCGCCTTGTTTTGCCAGGATCTGCTTTATGCCGAGTCTAAAAAGCGGGCCGGGCATCAGCCGGAAGTACCCCCCGCCGCCCAAGGGGAGGTGAAAGTGCCTAAAGTGAGCTAAAGTGCCTAAAGTTGGAAGCTGAAAGTTGCTGATGGGAAGTTCGAAAAACTGATCTGAAACCTGATGGGCAATGCCGGATTTGCCGGCTCCGTTCAAAGATATCCGGCCGTAGCGGCCGTGCAGGCCGAATGAGTTATAGCTGGAATCATAAAGGTAGCCGGCTTCCTGGATAATTTTCAAAATATCGTCATTAATGGCAAAACTAGGGGCGCGGTAGCCGGACACCGGTGATCCGCTGAGGTCTTCCAACTGCTTTTTGCTGTCACTTAAATCCACCTTGAGCTCTGCGGCGGACAGCTGGTCCGGCAACTGGTGATTACAGCCGTGGGAGGCAATCTCGTGGCCGCGGGCCTGGATTTCACCAACGAGGCCGGGGAGGCGTGCGGCGAGCCAGCCGAGAACGAAAAAGGTTGATTTGATTCCATTTTTAATTGTTTTTTTTAGACAGGATTGACTGGATCTTTGGGATTTTTTATTGTCCGGATCATTTTCCGGCAGAAAATGGTCCGACCCAATCCGCCCCCCATCTTACCCCCTTCTCACCTTCCATCTTTCAGTATCTGAGCACTGACCTCCGACCTCTGATTCATCAAACAGGTCCAATAGTCGGTGGACGTTGCGTTCGACTCTCAGTTCGCGTTCCGGCCAGGAGGAAAAAGGTATGTAGGGTTTGAAATTTTCCACCTGGAACCAGTCCTCGACGTCGATGGTTAACAAAATGTGTTTATTTGTAGATTTGGGGGGGATCATTAATGGGAATGGATTCGAATTTACCGCCCCGATGAAATAACAGCAACTAAGATTTCATTGGGCAGGCAGACGCACGCGGACTGACGCAAACCTTTTATTTTTTTTCACCACGAAGGGCCCGAAGTTCACGAAGAAGACAGAAAGTTAGTAGATACCCGGGTCCAGAGAGCCCGGCACTGGCTCCTCCCTGAAAGGGAGTGCTGGTTTTATTACATACGAGTGCCTAAAATGAGCTAAAGTGAACTAAAGTGCCTAAAGCCGTTCGGCCAAGAGGCTCTCGACAGGTTAAGGAATTCTATCTTTTTTATAAACGACAGAGCGAAGTGATACATTAACTTTAGATCACTCCACACTTTGTATTATTTTCAAGGCAGAGCCGGTTATTTCTGACCCCCGACGGCGGGATCTTCGACTGGCTCTCCGAGGCGTAGGATCGTACCCTTACGAGCCGGAGGCCCGGAGGACCAGGATTCCGATGTTAGATTGAATATTAAGTGTCAAGGTCAGGCATTCTATCATTTTTTTTAGGAGGTATAACATGGCCGGAGGATATACCGGTAAGTACTGTATTGTTGACTTGAGCAGCAAAACCACCGAAGTGGTCGAGCCCGGCGAGGCGTTCTATCGGAAATTTCTTGGCGGATACGGCCTCGGCGCCGCGGTAATCATGGAAAGGCAGAAACCGGGGGTGAATCCGCTTTCACCCCAGGCCTATCTGGGATTCTGCCCGGGTCTGGCGACCGGCAGCGGCGCCCTTTTTTCCGGTCGATTTATGGTGGTGGGAAAGTCTCCGTTAACCGGTGGGTGGGGCGACGCCAATGCCGGCGGCTACCTTTCCCGGGAAATCAAGCGCACCGGATATGATGCCGTCTTCATTACCGGTACGGCGCAAAAACCCGTATGGCTCCGGTTGGACGGAGAAAACATTGAATTCAAAGACGCCGCTGCCTTATGGGGCAAAGATGTTATCGATACTGAAACAGCCATCAGGGAAGAACTCGACGATCAAAAGGTCCAAGTGGCCTGCATCGGCGAAAGCGGTGAGAAGTGCTCGCTGATCTCCGGTATTGCCACCGACAAGGGGCGCATAGCGGCCCGCTCCGGCCTGGGAGCCGTGATGGGCAGCAAAAAGTTAAAGGCGATCGCATTTCGCGGAAAGCATGAGATTCCGGTTGCCCGTCCGGGTGAAGTCAAAGAGATTAACCGGAAATTTTTAGCCGAGTATAAAAAATCCAAACTGCCGGATCGTCTGACCGTAAAATTTATGCGCTTTATCAGTCAAATGATCGCCCGGACCGCTATTGCCGTGCCTGCCCAGGCCTCCCTGGTCCGGGAAATCTATCGACGATATGGCACACCCGGTCTGACAGTCTATTCAGCCATGGTCGGTGATATGCCGATTAAAAACTGGACCGGTGTCGGCATTACGGATTATTCCGTGGACAGTGCAGCCAAAAACTCCGGTGAACGTGTCATCAAAAACCAGCAGCGCAAATATGCCTGCCAGAGCTGTCCGCTGGCCTGCGGCGGCATTATTGATATCAAGAAGGGACGCTACCGTGGAACCCAGGGTCACAAACCCGAATATGAAACCCTGGGTTCCTTCGGCGGACTGCTGCTGCACGATAATCTGGACGCCATCATCGAGCTCAACGAGATGTGCAACCGGGCCGCTATCGACACCATCTCCACCGGGGCTGCGGTGGCCTTTGCCACCGAGTGTTTTGAAAACGGCATCATCGATGGCTCTGCCACCGGCGGCTTGAAGCTTGGCTGGGGTAAATCGCAAGAAATCATCAAGCTCACCGAAATGATCATCAAACGTGAAGGTCTGGGCGATATCCTGGCCGATGGTGTCAAACGCGCTGCTGAAAAGATCGGCCACGGCGCCGAAAAATTTGCCATACACGCCGGCGGGCAGGAACTGCCGATGCACGATTCCCGCCTGGATCCGGGCTTTGCGATTGCCTATCAGTGTGAACCCACACCTGGACGACACTCCATCTCCAGCTACCAGTATACGGATCTCTACAGCGTTGCAAAGATGTTTCCGGAAGCAAAGCGGATGATCAACCAGGCCCGGGGAAAAGAACCCAGAAAAATCCGGGGTTACACCGCCGGGACCTACTTCATGCAACTGGTCAACAGCGCCGGCATGTGCTTCTTCGGTGCCATCACCAGCACCCTGCCGGTGGTGGCATGGCTCAATGCCGTGACCGGATGGGATCTCACACCGGATGAATATTTTAAAACCGGTGAACGCATCCTCAGTCTGCGCAAAGCATTTAATGTCCGTGAAGGAATTAAACCCGAAGACCACAAGCTCAGTGAACGGGCGCTGGGGAAAACACCGTTGACAAAAGGTCCTCTCAAAGGTGTCACGGTGGATATGGAAGGGTTGATGAAAGAATTTTTCGAGATCGTGGGCTGGGACCTGGATACCGGCGGACCCACTGCGGAAAAAATGAAGGAACTGGGAATTGCCGGGCTGTGCGACAAAATTATCAACACATAAAGTGATCGTGTCCAGGTCTCAGCCCCGCCGTCGGCCTGAAAAGCGGCCGGTTTAATCGGAAAAGAAGCTGTTGGGTAAAACAGGGATCCGACCCTATTGGCGCACAATTCGTTTGATAGAGACCCGGCAGGGCATTTTAACTGGGAACTGTGAACGTTAAACCGTCAACCTATATTACCATAAAATTCTAAAGAGGGAGATTCAAATGAGAATACCACCGAAAGGGTTGCCGAGAGACGAAATTTTTAAGACTCTAGCAGGCTATAAAGACAAAGACCTGGACTGGAAGTCCGGCAGGGTTTTGGGCTATATCTACGATCCCGGGGAAAAAGCCCATGATGTCATCAACGATGCCTACACCCTGTATCTAACCGAAAATGGTCTTGACCCGTTGTCGTTTCCGAGCCTGTTGCGGTTGGAAAATGAAGTCGTGGCAATGACCGCCGGTCTGCTGGATTGCGACCACGAAGTCGTCGGCAATTTTACCACCGGCGGCACTGAAAGCCTGATCCTGGCTGTGAAAACAGCCCGGGACTACTCGCGAGCCGTCAAACCGCAAATCAAAGAGCCGGAATTGGTTTTGCCCATCACCGCCCATGCGTCTCTTTTCAAAGCATGTCACTACCTGGGTGTAAAACCTGTGGTGACACCGGTCCATGACGATACCTATCGGGCCGATATCGATGCCATGCGCGCTGCCGTCACCGAGAATACGATATTGCTGGTCGGCTCGGCTCCCGGCTACGCCCATGGCGTCGTGGACCCGATTCCGCAAATCGCAGCCCTTGCACGGGAAAAGAACTTGTTGTGCCACGTGGATGCCTGTGTCGGCGGTATCCATCTTTCTTACATGCGCAAACTGGGTCATGATGTACCGGACTTTAATATGAACGTGCCCGGTGTGACCTCTTTATCGGTGGATCTCCACAAATACGGTTATGCCGCCAAAGGCGCTTCGATCATTTTATACAAAAACAAAGAACTTCGAAAATATCAATTCTGGGCATGCTCGCGCTGGACCGGTTATACCGTAATTAATCCCGCGGTTACCAGCAGTAAAACCGGAGGCCCCATGGCTGCTGCCTGGGCGGTCTTAAACTATATGGGAGATGAAGGTTACATGGAAATTGTGACGGAAGTCATGGCCGCCACCAAAAAATTGGTTGACGGCGTAAACGGCATTGACGGACTGCGGGTTTTAGGCAAACCGGACATGTGTATGTTTGCCTTGACATCCACGACCGAAAAGATCGATGTTTACCATCTGGCAGATGCGATGAAGAAAAAAGGGTGGTATCTGCAGCCCCAGTTTGCACGGGAAAATTCACCCTCAAATTTGCATATTTCATTGACGCGTGCAACCGTATCACGGGCCGAAGCATTCCTAAAAGCTTTCGAAGAGACCGTTTCCGAAATAAAGCAGCAGCCAATCGATCAAAAGACGCGTGATCTGCAAACTGAGCTCAAAAAACTCTCCCTTAAATATGATGACGAAACGTTTTTTAAGCTGGTGGAAATGGCCGGCGTGACCGGTACCGAAGCTCCGGAGACCATGGAAAAAGTCAATATGCTGCTTGAGGTCCTGCCTTATGATGTTTCCGAATTTATGCTGACCGAGTATCTGAATAACATGATGGTGCCGGAGAGAGAATAGCGGTAACAGTTCAGGGGTTTCGAGGGTCGGGGTTCATGGTTGATGTCGCCACAAAAAGGTACAAAAAACACCCAAAAAATAATTTCACACTTAATAATTACAATAGGTTATAATCGCTAAGATGTTTTTACGATGGAAGGCTGTCGCAGGTTTGCTGAAAAATATGAAATCAAATTGCGGAGCGAAGGGACTTCAGTATTCGATGTTCAGCGTTGGACGTTCGATGTTCATCATTTTTAATATTCAGTATAGACAGGATTAACAGGATTATTTGGAAAGAGGCTATGAAATGGAATTTAAACTGCTCTACTGGTACTGGTTGGTATTTGGAATGGCCCTCATTATTGCCGAGCTATTTATGCCTAGTTTCACCATCCTCTGGTTCGGTCTGAGCGCAATCCTGGTGGCAGGCGTTCTTTTGATGCTTCCGGATCTGGCGATAAGCTGGCAATTATTTTTTTGGGCCATTGCCTCCTGCATCCTCACTTTTCTTTGGTTCAGGTTTATCAAGCCGTTGATGGTCGATCGCACCAAAGCCGGAATTTCCAGGGAAGCTATCTTGGGCGAAACCGGCCAGGTCCTCAGGGTTCCAGAGCAGGAAAACCGCGGCATTGTTCGTTTTATAACCCCTCTTTTAGGAACGGATGAATGGCCATTTATTTGTGATCAAAAACTTGCTGCCGGTGACCGTGTGGTTGTCAGGGATATATCCGGCAATACCCTCATTGTTGAGAGGCGAGGATCAGATTGAGCATAACCTGATTTTTCACCGCAGAGCCACTGAGAGCACAGAGTTTTAGTTTTTTCTTTGCTATAAATAATGCCCCGATAAAGTTGTAAAGTAGGTCTAACACCCAAATTTAAACAAGGAGAAGATTCCATGGAAGGATTAATCGTTGTTGTGGTTTTCGTCATTTTGGTTTTGGTAACCATATCCCTGGGTGTCAGGATTGTCCCCCAGGGGAGTAAGCAAGTTGTCCAGAGACTCGGAAAATTCCACCGGACCCTGGGCCCGGGATTGAATATCATCTTGCCCTATATTGATCGAGTTGCAAGCAAAGTAACCACCAAGGACATTGTATTGGATATTCCATCCCAGGAGGTGATCACTAGAGACAATGCCGTCATCATTGCCAATGCAGTGGCTTATATAAATATCATTTCCCCGGAAAAATCCGTCTACGGTGTCGAGGATTATCGTCTTGCTATTCAAACCCTTGTACAGACCTCTCTGCGTTCAATCATCGGCGAAATGGACCTGGACGACGCCCTGTCTTCAAGAGATGAAATCAAGGCAAAATTAAAGGCGGCGATTTCCGATGACATCGCTGACTGGGGCATCACGATAAAAACCGTCGAAATCCAGGATATTAATCCTTCCGAGACCATGCAGAAAGCCATGGAAGAGCAGGCGGCTGCTGAAAGAGAGCGCCGCGCAACAGTAACCCGTGCCGGTGGCGAAAAAGCGGCTGCAATCCTTGAAGCCGAAGGCCGCCTGGAGGCCTCAAAGCGCGATGCTCAGGCAAAAGTGGTCTTGGCGGAGGCCAGCCAGCGAGCCATACAAAAAGTAACTGCTGCCATTGAAAACAATGAACTACCTGTCATGTTCTTACTCGGCGAAAAGTATATTGAAGCCCTTAAAAATTTATCCGGGTCGCAAAACTCAAAGGTCATCATCTTCCCCGCGGATATCCCGGCCGCTGTCAGAGGGATTATCAGCGCTGCTGGTAAATAGAAAATTTGATTTCACCGCAAGGGGGTATAAAATATGAGAATGAAATATTTTTCAGACACGGATACTGCTCACATAGAATTCACAGACAAGGCCGTCCATGAGACTAAAGAAATAAGTGAGAATATCTATATTGACGTTGATGAAAAAGGCAACATTGTCAGCATGACTATAGCTGAGAACAGCTGGGACAGCTGGGGTCGTCACAGCTGGGGTCGGGCCATACTAAGCAATTGACATTGCAGATAAAATGGCCTAAACCCGTGTCTAAAACGGCCTTAATCGACCAGTTTTCCCCCTAAAACTGCCCTGTTAAGAGAATTGATCAAAAAATGGCTCGAGCAAAAAGACATTATATACCCGGTTATGTCTGGCATATAACCCACAGATGCCCATCACTTTCAAGGTGGCACTTTAAGCAATCGAAAGTGACTGATAAAATTATAAATATTATGGCTGGACATTTCACGTTCTAAAAGTTATATTAGGCCAGATCAATATAACTTTAGGAGGTGAAAAAATG
>JAJRVC010000078.1 GCA_024277475.1 Deltaproteobacteria bacterium | reverse complement strand
GAGGAATCGGGGATTCAGGCATCATCCGCTTCTGGGTCTGCGGGTGGATAAACCCCGGCGGCCAGGCATGCAACTTTTGTCTTGGAATTTTTTTTGCCGGGTCGACAACCAAGGGGGGGGGGGGGAGGCCCGAGTATTTTTTATATTTCTTTTTCAGTAGTTTACGGAACGAATAGATCTTGTCACCAACGATCGGATGGCCCATGGATGCACAATGAACGCGAATTTGATGCGTCCTGCCGGTTTTCAAGGTCAGTTCGAGCAGGGTGATACCTTGAAACCGTTCTCGAACCCGCCAGGAAGTTTCTGCGGTACGGCCTTTCCGTGTAATGGTAGACATTCGTTTTCGGTGAACCGGATGACGGCCGATGGGCAGTGTAATGGTCCCTTCATCGGCGCCTAACTCACCGTAAACCAGGGCCAGATACTTTTTTTGAATGGTTCGGGCCCTAAACTGCCTGGCCAGCCTCTCATGGGCACTGGAATTTTTTGCAACTACCAGGGTCCCTGAGGTATCTTTGTCAAGTCGGTGAACAATTCCCGGCCGAATTTCACCGCCGATACCTTTCAGATCAGGACAATGATAGAGTAACGCGTTGACCAAGGTACCACTACTGTGTCCGGGGGCGGGATGCACAACCAGACCGGCTTGTTTGTTTAGCACCACAATATGGCTATCCTGGTACAAAATCTGCAGAGGGATGGGTTCGGGACTAGTTTCAGTTTGCACGGGAGGCGGAATTCGGCCTTGGATCTTATCGCCGCATTTTACGCGGTAACCGGGTTTTTTGGCCTGGTTGTCAACAAGAATTTCAAGGTTTACAATTAATTTTACAGCCAGCGAACGGGAGCAATCAGGGCAATGAGCCGCGACCACGGCATCAAGCCGCCGGCCCTGATCGAATTGATCGGCAAGGAGGGTAAAGGCACCGTAAACAGGCATGCTGACGGGAAGGATTAATTTTCCAAACTATCCGAGACAAAAAGAGACTCTATCTCAGAAATGATTGTTTCTTCGTCTGTTTTTTTTGCAGTCGACAACTCCCGAACCAATAACACCTGGGCCGTGTCATAAAGCTTGCGCTCCCCAAAAGAAAGATCCTTGGTAAGTTTCAATAGGGAAAGATCCCTGAAGACCTCCGCCACATCATAAAGCGAACCCGTCTTGATTTTATCCATATATTCGCGGTAACGCCTGTTCCAGGTTTGGGCCGGCACTCCATCTGTGCGGACCTTCATAACTTCATATACTTTAGGAATCTCTTTTTTGTTGATAATATCCCTTAGCCCGACGGACTCGACGTTTCGGGTGGGTATCATAATTACCATGCCGTTTTCAAGGACCTTCATGATATAGAAATCCTGTCTTTCACCATTGACCACCCGGCTTTCAATAGCATGTATCTCTCCAACACCATGGGCAGGATATACCGCGAGGTCACCTACCTGGAATTGATGGTTCTTTTCTTTCACGCTCTCAGTGTTCTCTTTGGCTTTTTTTTCTGTCATTTTCCCATCCATTATCTGCTTTTTAAGATTATCAGGCAAAGCACCAATACCATACCTTTTGAGAATAATCAATAAAAAAGGATTGGCGTCATTCTACGCCAATCCTTTTAATGAGCTCAGTGATCAATAGAGCGGGTTTACCTTAACGTTGCAACATTGTGGTTTACAGCAGGAACGGCACCATCAACAATGCCACGACATTAAGAATCTTGATCATCGGGTTGATAGCGGGTCCTGCGGTGTCCTTGTAAGGATCGCCGACGGTATCGCCGGTGACGGCAGCCTTGTGTGCATCGCTGCCTTTTCCGCCCAGATGACCGTCTTCAATGTATTTCTTGGCATTGTCCCAGGCAGCACCACCGGTGGTCATGGAAATGGCCAGAAAAAGACCGGTAATGATACTGCCGATGAGCAGTCCGCCCAGGGCGATTTTTCCCAAAATCAGGCCAACCAGCACCGGGGCTATCACGGGCAGGATAGCGGGTACGATCATTTCTCTCAGGGCAAATTTAGTGACGATATCCACACAGGCGGCATAATCCGGCTTGGCGGTTCCCTCCATGATACCCGGAATTTAACGAAACTGGCGCCTGACCTCGTCCACCACAGCTCCACCGGCTTTGCCGACCGCGCGCATGGCAAACGAAGCAAAAAGAAACGGCATCAATCCGCCCAGGAAAAGGCCGATGATGACGTTGACATCACTCAGGTCAAAACTCAATGCCGTTTTGGCGCCATGCAGCATGAATTCCTGGGTGTAGGCTGCAAACAGAACCAGGGCCGCCAATGCGGCCGAACCGATGGCATATCCTTTGGTAACGGCTTTGGTGGTGTTGCCCACTGCATCCAGCGGATCGGTCACCTCCCGCACACTCTCATCCATATCAGCCATTTCGGCAATACCGCCGGCATTGTCGGTAATCGGTCCGTAAGCATCAATGGCGATTACCATGCCGGTCATGGAAAGCATCGACATGGCAGCCATGGCTATTCCGTATAGCCCGGCTGCAGCATGAGCCGCCCCGATGGCAATACAGATGGCCAGCACCGGCAGTGCCGTGGCCTCCATGCTGACGGCCAGCCCGGCGATGATATTGGTGCCATGACCGGTGGTGGAGGCCTCGGCAATCATTTTAACCGGTTTACGGATGCCGGTATAGTATTCGGTAATCATAACGATCACGACGGTAAGGATTAGACCGACCAATGTTGCCAAATAGATCTTCAAACCGGAGATTTCCGCGACACTGGAAAATGATGTCGTACAGGCCACCAAGAAAGCGAGGCCGGCCAGTACAGCCGCACCGAACATACCTTTATACAGGGCGCCCATGATATATCCAGAGGGCCCCAGTTTGACGAAGAAAATGGCAATCATGGATGCCACAATCGCAATAGCGCCAAGCACGAGGGGAAATTCGGTGGCAATGGAGATCCCCGGATAGATCAGATTTCCCAGAAGCATGGCGGCAACCGCTGTTATTGCGTAAGTTTCAAATAAATCGGCCGCCATACCGGCGCAGTCTCCCACATTGTCTCCAACGTTGTCGGCAATGGTGGCCGGGTTGCGCGGGTCGTCTTCCGGGATACCGGCCTCAACTTTTCCCACCAGATCGGCACCGACATCGGCACCCTTGGTAAATATACCGCCGCCCAGCCGGGCAAAAATAGATATCAGACTTCCGCCAAAACCCAGGGCAACCAGCGCAATAACGGCTTCCCTGCTTTCCGATCCGCTGGCGATTAATATCGTATAAAAACCGGCAACAGCCGTCAACGCCAGGCCGGCGACAATCATGCCCGTCACGGCACCGCCTCTAAACGCCATGGACAGCCCTTTGGCCATCCCGCCCTTGGCAGCCTCGGCCGTACGCACATTGGCGATTACCGATACCCGCATTCCGATATAACCGGCGGCAAAGGAAGCGACTGCGCCGACCAGAAAGCCGATTGAGGTCTTAAAGCCCAGGGCGAAGGCAATGATAATAAATATTATGATTCCGGCAATGCCCATGCTTTTGAGCTGTCGATTTAAATAAGCAATAGCCCCCGCCTTGATGGCAGCGGCAATTTCAATCATTTTCCCCGATCCGGCCGGAGCACTTTTAACTATACTCGCAAGAATAAGAGAAAATATCACACCGGCTATTCCTACCAGTGTGCAAATCAGCGGCAATAAATAATTCATCCTGTCCTCCAAATGATAGATTTTCGTTTATGCTGTAATCGCAAGATCTTTCCTGTTAAATAAATTCATACCTGTTTTGGTACCTTTGCATAGAACCGCAACAACGGCATCCCGGGCTGCTGAAATGATTCGGGCCAAAAATTCGGCATTTTGTACGGGAAATCTGCCCAGAACATGATCCGTCACACTCTCTCCAAACTCGGAACGCCCCACGCCTATACGAAGACGCACAAAATCGCCCCCACCAAAGGCATCCAATAACGACCTTATGCCATTGTGTCCTCCATGTCCTCCTTTCTCTTTTATTTTTATTCTTCCAAAAACAAGGTCGATGTCGTCGTGGATGACCACCATCTCCCTGCATTGTATACGAAAAAAATGGGCCAGTTTTTGAATGGGCGGCCCGCTGCGGTTCATAAATGACATCGGCTTGGCTAAAAGAACCTCGACATCTTCAATAAATCCGCGCCCAAAAACACAGTCGAATTTTTTTTTGTCAAAAGAAATATTGAAATCCCGGGCAATTTTGTCGACTGTCAAGAAACCGGCATTGTGCCGTGTGTCTTCATAGCGGGCACCAGGATTTCCGAGGCCGACGACCAGTTTCAACTTATTTTTGGGTACATTTCCGATAAGCGAAAACCCCATCATAAAAACAGACTGGAGGGTCTGCCCCACGTCTGTATTTATCACAGCTGTGAGCTGGGCTCTCCAGCCTGCCGTTAAACCTATTTTTCCTCTGTGGATTCGTCGGCGTCCCCAGCCTCACCGCCCTCTTCTGTTTCACCGGCCTCGAGTTCGGCTTCCTCTTCTTCAACAGCCTCCTCTTCAATCTTCGGGCTGAGTACAGTAACAACCGTAAAATTAACATCCCCCGCTGTTTCAACGTTCTCACCCAGCGGTATATCTTCTAAATGGATGGAATCGCCAATATCCAGATCTGTAATATCAATCTCGATGGTCTCGGGGATATCACCCGGCAAGCAAAGAAGTTCAAGTTCTCGACGAATAATATTGAGCATACCGCCGAGTTCAACGCCCACCGATTGTCCCTTGGTGACAACCGGAACCATGACCTTGATTCGGCGTTTCATATCAATTTCAAAAAAATCAATATGAATAAAACTTCCCGAAACCGGGTGGACCTGAAATTCTCTGATCATGGCCGGTTTCGTCACCTTTTTACCGTTTTGAATCACCAGGTTCAAAATCACCTGCAAGGCATTGCCTTGTTTGAGCACCTGCTCCAGATCTTTGATATTCACCGACAACAAAACCGATTTTGTTTTCGGGCCGTATAAAACTGCGGGTATTTGGCCGGACCTTCTCAAACTCCGCGCCGCACCATTGCCCACGGATGTTCTTACCGTTGCTTGAAGTTCTATTAGTTCCAAAGAAATCACCTCCCAATTAGTTAAAATATAGGTTCATAGGTTCCGCGTTCACCGTTCAGGGTTACTTTAACCTATGTTGAGCGGTTCAGCGTTCACGGTTGCCTGGTAAAGTTCCCTAACTGGTTCTAACAATGCTTCGCCCAATGGATGAAAAAGGCCTATTCAAACAATGGAATACAAAGTTATGAAAATCAGCATTTTAAACCCTCTGAACCCGGAACCTCTGAGCTCTGAACCCTAATCTTTATACAAACAGCGATGTAACCGAATCTCCCTTATAGCTGCGAATAATCGCCTCTCCGACCAGTTGTGATATGGAAAGCACTTTTATTTTATCGCAGGCTGCAACATTCTCGTTTAAAGGGATCGTATCAGTAACAACCAGGCTTTTGAGAACCGAGTTTGAAATCCGGTCGATGGCCGGTCCTGATAAAACGGCATGGGCACAGCAGGCGTGAATTTCCCGGGCACCCATGCGTACGACAGCCTCCGCCGCCTCCGTCAAGGTGCCGGCTGTGTCGGTCATATCATCCAGGATAACCGCTACCTTACCGGTGACATCACCGATGACTGCCATGGCTTTGGCCTGATTGGGAGCATCGCGGCGCTTGTCGATGATCGCCAGATCCGCATTCAGACGTTTGGCAAAGGCCCGGGCTCTTTCCACCCCTCCGGCATCCGGTGACACGATGACCAGCTCGTCTGTGAAATTGTTTCGAATATACTCAATGAGAACCGGCGCTGCAAACAGGTTATCCACCGGAATATTGAAAAAACCCTGGATCTGACCTGCATGCAGATCCATGGTAATGACGCGATTGGCACCGGCAAGGGTAATCATATCGGCAACCAGTTTGGCACTGATGGGCACCCGCGGTGCAACTTTTTTGTCCTGCCGCGCGTAGCCGAAATAGGGGATAACGGCGGTAATTCTTCTAGCTGAAGAACGTTTAAACGCATCGATCATCAACAAAAGCTCAACCAGATTGTCATTAACCGGCGAGCAGGTGGATTGCAACACAAAAACATCTTTTAAGCGCACATTTTCAATGATTTCGATTTGAATTTCTCCGTCACTGAACCTCTTAACCTCGGCGCCGCCCAAGGGTAAACTGAGATATTCGCATATTTTTTTTGCCAGCACAGGGTTGGAATTCCCCGCAAAAATGGCCATGCCACTCATATTAATTCACCGCCAACCAAGTTATGAATTTCGGTTTACCCCAGCCCGGACGAGCCGGGATTGAGAATTGAAGATCGATATAGCCACAAAAGGGCACAAAAAGCACAAAAATAAAATTTCACACTTAATAATTTCAACAGGTTATGAAATTTAAATTCGAAAATTTTGACTTTTTACAAGATGGCTGGGGCGGGAGGATTCGAACCTCCGAATGCAGGAACCAAAGTCCTGTGTCTTACCACTTGACGACGCCCCATTTTTTTTAGACAAAAGACCTGCATCATCAGGAAATACAGTTGTCACCCTGTGAAGCAGACACCCCGAATCATTCACCGCCGGGATATTTTCCATCAATAATATCACAAACGAAAGCATCCCAACGGGTATTTTCACCAATCACCTGTTTTGCTCTTCCAGCCGTACGAGAATCAGAAAAAAGACCAAACACAGTGGGTCCGCTTCCCGACATCAGTGCCCCCAACGCACCCTGATTTAATAGCTGCTCCTTAATGGACAAGATCACCGGATATTCTGATGTAGTTACTATTTCAAGGTCGTTAACCAGATTCAGTTTTGGATCAAACCCGTTTTTTATTAAAAAGAGTTTTTTAATTTTTTTTTTACATTTTGTCAATCCTAAATTCAACTTTTGGAAAACTTCTCCGGTGGAGACCTTAAAACCCGGATAAACCACCACGACATAAAAGGGTAAAGGTGCGAAATAAGCCTTCAGCTTCTCTCCAATTCCGGAAGCAAGAGCGGGTTTGCCGAAAAGAAAAAAGGGCACATCGGCGCCAAGGCCAAGCCCCATCGACATCAGTTGATTGCGGGAAAAAGGATACCCATAGTGCCGGTTCAGTCCTTTAAGAACACTGGCCGCATTGCTGCTTCCACCACCAAGACCGGCTGCCACCGGTATCGATTTATCAATAATAATCTTTAAGCCGTCATGGGTATTCAAGGCTTTCAAAAATACGGCGGCAGCCCGGTGGGCAAGGTTCGTGTCATCGAGGGGAATTTGAGGGTGAGACGATTCAACCTGTATGTTTTTGAGGCCGAACTGCAAAAAAATGGTGTCGAAGAGATCCACGCAACACATCAGAGAAAACAGTTCGTGATAACCGTCCGGACGTTTTCCGGTAACCTGCAGAAACAGGTTGATTTTGGCGGGAGATAGAATTTTCATTGTTCTGGGTTCAAAGGTTCAACGTTCCATCTGTTCACTGTTCCGGCCAAACGGAGTTCCATACGAGCCCGGCTGCCAAAGCGCCCAGTTTAATCATCTATAAACCGTGCCATTATCGCGGTTACTCCGCCAAAATCGGTATGTAAGCAAATGCCGCACCCACCTTCTCACCTTCTCAACCTCCCACTTTCTAACCTCCGTCCTCTGACTTCTGATCTCTGACCTCTGTCTTCCGACCTCCGACCTCTGTCATCCGACCTCCGGCCTCTGTCTTCCGACCCCTGACCTCTGTCTTCTATTTTCCGGTCTCTGAAATGGCGCCCTGGTCAGGTCCCCCGGCAGACCATTATCCCTTCTCTTTCACATACATCAGTCTTAGATCGTAAAGGATGTTCTTTAACAAATTTTTTTCTTCATTGTCTAAATTGCCGGCTGTTTTTTCCTCAAGCATACTTAAAATATCGATGGTTTGTTTTGCCATCGGTAGATTTTTTGTTTTCCGGCCGGTGGTGGGATCCTCGATGGCACCCAGATGGAGCAGTGCCGAGGCATTTAAAGAAACAACAAAAGTTGGGAAATTTATTTCCGGAAACTGTGGTGGGTCTTCGGATGCATCGGTTTTTGACGGCTCCGGAGCTTCAG
>JAJRVC010000077.1 GCA_024277475.1 Deltaproteobacteria bacterium | reverse complement strand
TGGGGAAGCTGGGAAGAAAAACTCGGTACTTTGCGCTTCAAGAAAGCATCCGTTATGTTGAATCCATTTTGTATCCCACCACTCGACAGGATTGACAAAGGTATCATGAACCAGCATGCCGAAGTGAAGGTGATCGCCGCCCGCCAGTCCGGTGGCACCGGTTCGGCCCAAAATAGCACCCCTGGATAATCGATCCCCGACTTTGACACCGATATGACTCAGATGGGCATACATACTGAACAGACCAAAGCCATGATCTACGATTACCGTTTTTCCATAAATTCCCAGTAACTCTGCAAAAACTACGATTCCGGCATTGGCAGCCGGTACGGGGCTGCGGGCGACGGAAGCCAGGTCAATTCCCATGTGTACCTGTCGATCGATCTCCCGTCCCTTGTACAGATAGGTCCGGTGATCTGCAAACCTCGCCCGGGAGGCGGATTTCGGTAGTCTTAGAAAATTATCCTGCCAGTATATTTTAGAGTCGGTATTGCGGCACACCGCAGCGATTTTCTGATAATTGGCCTCACGAAGATCCCGGTTGATAATCAAAAACTTGTCTACCAGCGACAAGTTCGTATCCTGGGGAAGCTGGGAAGAAAAACTCGGTACTTTGCGCTTCAAGAAAGCATCCGTTATGTTGAGTCGGTCTTTCCTGAAAACTTTGCGTCGTAAATGGTAATTCAGACCGCCTTTGGCGTTGTTTCCGGCTAAATCGGTTGCTTTTACAAATATATCGGTATCGGTACCCTGCTGGTATGACAGTGCGATAAAAGCAAGGTAGACATTGGGGTCTTTAAAAAATCCCGTGTGCCCCGGATAAAAACTGTCTCCGACCTGGACACCACTTTGCGAGCAGGTTTCAGAGGTGCGAAAAATTACCAGTCCTGCTCCGCCCTGGTTGATATTGTGTGCCCGGCTCAAAACTTCGATTTCGGGCGGACGGGTGTCGATCGTCACCTTTTTTTCCGTATAGGTTTTATTTCCTTTCCACCAATCCCGCCATGAATAATCCGACACCACCGTCCGCAGGATCGCTTCACCGTCGGCAAATCCCAGTACCGCGGGTTCTATCCGGATTTTGACCGATGTCTCATGGACTGTTCCGCCTTTAAATAACCCGGCGGAGGGAAACTTCTCATCATACAAAACAGTCTCCCGACCGTCTTTTAAAAGCCCGACCCAGAGCCGGCGCAGACCACTTCGGGAGTCGGACACCGCCAGGGTGAATTCCTGATCCCGGCCTATATGGGCCGAGAGTAAATTCATGTTTATGGCAGGTTTTTCTTTCTCCAGACGGTTCCACAAAAACCACCCGCCGGGCAGCACGATCACCAGACACAGGATGGCGATTAACCAGAATTTGCTACGTTTTTTGTCAGATCTCAATTGATTGTATCGATTCCTTTCTCGAAGTATAATCCTTTTAAATAGCAGTTAGCCTGCTGATAATCAAGGCTTGTTTTCGATTCTTGACTTTCAACGCGTTGCACGGTAAATACGGAATTCGAATTTTTCGACATTTGCAAAATAATTGGACACTTCATGTTTCAAAAGAAAGGACAATTAGGACACGGATGAACACGGATTAACACGGATTAAAAAGAAAGTTTGTTTCGCCTTCGGCGAGAAAGGACGCATAGCAAGCAGGCAGCTACCTATGTCCGGACATGGTTCCGCCGCCAGGCGGTTTGTACTAATCTGCGGTCATCTGTGCAAATCTGTGTCCCATAAATATTCAATCGTCAATATTCAATTTTATTCCGGCTCGCCCGGGTGAGGCATTGGACATGTCAAATCTAATAAAAACAGGTGATATCGTTATCGGCCGCGGGTCGCCTCTGGTGCTTATTTCCGGCCCCTGCGTTATCGAGAATTATGAGACGACCCGGCAGATCGCAGGCGTTCTCAAAGAGATCACGTCTAAGCTCGAGATGCCTTTAATATTTAAAGCTTCCTATGATAAAGCCAACCGCTCTTCAGTCAAGGCCTTCAGGGGGCCGGGTTTAAACGACGGCCTCAGAATCCTCAAAGATATTAAAGAAGAGTTCGGCATCCCGATCCTTTCGGATGTACACCGCATCAGCGAGATCTCTGCGGCGGCCCGGATACTTGATATTATCCAGATCCCGGCTTTTTTGTGCCGCCAAACCGACCTCATTGTCGAAGTTGCAAGAACCGCTAAACCGGTGAACATCAAAAAGGGACAGTTCCTGGCGCCCTGGGATATGGCTAATGTAGTGGAAAAAATCACCTCTACCGGAAACCGGCGGATTTTGATAACCGAGCGTGGAACGATGTTCGGTTATAACAACCTGGTTGTAGATTTTCGCAGTTTTATGATAATGCGAAAAATTGGTTATCCGGTAGTTTTTGATGCCACCCACAGTGTTCAGCTGCCAGGCGGAGCCGGTACAAACTCCGGAGGGCAGCGGGAATATGCGCCGATGCTGGCCAGAGCCGCGGCGGCAGCGGGAGTAGACGGTATTTTCATGGAAGTCCACAGCCATCCGGACAAAGCCCTCTGCGATGGTCCCAATTCCTTAAAACTCGATACCATTTATGAGCTGCTCTCCCAGCTTAAATCGATCCACACACTATCCAATGGGTGCTGACGCTTAGAAATCTACGTTCACTGGACCCGGGTATCTATTAATGGTTTGGTCTCGGCTAAAGAAAGTCAAAAAATTACGCCTGTTTTTATTGGCGGTCATTCTGCTGGCCGTCGGCATGATTGTGAGTGTTTTCATCGGCTACCGCCAGGTTTCCAATGCACCTGAACTGCTGTTTAGCTCCATCAAAGAAGGAGCCAATCTGTCGTTGGGTAAGATCCGGCAGACCAGCACCCGTGACGGCAAAAAAGAATGGAGTCTGGAGGCCGATTCCGCCAATTATATGGAAGCCGAAAACAAAGTCGAATTAAAAAACTTATCGGTTATTTATTTTCTTAAAGACAATCGTGAAGTTTACCTGACAGCCGATCGGGGAATCTTGCAAACTGATACAAATGACATTGAAGTTTCAGGCAATGTTGTGATAAGAAATGATGAGTTTCAGATGGAGACCGAACATCTGAATTATGAAAACAGACGGCGTATCATTATTTGTGACCAATCGATCCGGATTCGGGGACGGGGTGGTGAGCTCACGGCGCAATCCGCTGAATATGATTTAAAAGCCGACAAAGTTGTTTTAAGGGGAAATGTTGTCGCCACGGTCGTGCCGGGTTTTGCAGCAATCCCGGGCAGGGCTGTGCCCTGATAATCCCGTAAAAAGTCAAAATTCTCGAATTTTGATTATATAACCTATTGAAATTATTAAGGGTTAAATTTTATTTTTGTGGTTTTTGTGCCTTTTTGCGGCCACATCAATGATCAAAACATTCATCAGAGTTGTATCGCATCGCAAACCCTGGTTTGCCGGTAAAGATGTCGTTGGGCACAACTGTAGAGGAACGATTTGTTTAAGATTTGGTCTTTGGTGCTTGGAATTTTCATGATTTTCATTAAGCAGACAATTTTCTTAAAATCAAATAGCTACTGCTTAAGTGACGGAGTCCTGCCCAGTGATGAATAGGGTTGCAATCTTTAAGAATTTCGACTAAAATAAGAAAAAATTGTCATAGCTGGCATTTAAATTGCAAAGTACGGGCTTTCAGACGTATAATGAACAGGTACTGTTTGGCAACCCATAGTTGACTGATTATTTTTAGGGTTCACGAAAAAATTAACCGGATAGAGATCCAGATGGATTTGGATTCATATTAGAGTTTTTTTTGAAAAAACACATAAAAAACAACATCCACGGATAAAATGGCACTTGAACTGCGACAACAACTCAAACTAACCCAGCAGCTCATCATGACGCCGCAACTTCAAATGGCAATCAAGCTGTTGCAGTTGTCCAGGCTGGAGCTCATGGATACGATTCGAACGGAGCTGGAGGAAAATCCGGCTCTGGAGGAGGTGCAGGAAAGCACTCCCGCCGAGCAAGCGACCGACCAAACGGAGGCCGCAACCACTGAAAGCTCTGAGGTTAAAGAAGTTACCATAGAGGACAAAATTCAGGAGGATATTGACTGGAGCAACTATCTGGATGAGTACAATACTCCCGGGAGAGTTCACCATGAGTCGGAAGACAGGGACACACCGAGATTTGAGTCTTTCATCGCCAGCCATGAATCATTAAATGATCATTTGCTATGGCAATTTCTAATGACCAAACCGGATAAGGAGGAGGAGAGAATCGTCAGCCTTATCATCGGCAATCTGAACAAGGATGGCTATCTGGATGCGTCGGTTGAAGAAATTGCGCATATGAATGGATCCCCCCCTGAAAAGATCGAGGAAATTCTATCCGTTCTTCAAACCTTTGATCCTATCGGAGTCGGTGCCAGGGATCTGAGTGAATGTTTGCTGATTCAGGCAAAATTCCTGGGCCTCGATGACACCATTGTGATTGACATCATTACCCATCATCTATCCAATCTGGAAAAGAAAAATTACAAGGCTATTTGCAAGGCCCTCAAAAAGAGTATGGATGAGGTCGTTTCAGCCATTAATGTTATTAAAAGTCTGGAACCCAAACCCGGCCGGCAATTCGGCGATGAAACACCTCAGTATATCAATCCTGATATATACGTTTATAAACTTGAAGATGAATTCGTCATTATGCTCAATGACGACGGCATGCCGAAACTACGCGTGAATTCCTTTTACAAAAGCTCTATTTCGCGCGGAAAAAATATCTCCGGGGAGGCCGAAGACTACATCCATGATAAAATGAGATCTGCCGCCTGGCTCATCAAAAGCATTCATCAACGTCAAAAAACCATCTACCGGGTGATGGAGAGCATTTTGACCTTTCAACGGGAATTTTTTGACAAGGGCATTGCCTATCTTAAGCCCATGGTGCTCAGAGACGTGGCCCAGGATATTCAAATGCACGAATCCACCATCAGCCGGGTTACCACCAACAAATATGCCTTTACCCCCCAAGGTATTTTTGAGTTGAAATATTTTTTCAATAGCTCTATTAGACGGTCCCAGGGCGGATCGATTGCTTCTGCCAGCGTTCAGGATAAAATCAGACAGATCATTGCCGCTGAAGATCCGAAAAAACCTTACAGTGATGATAAGATTGCCCGGATCCTGAAAGAAGATCACATTAACATTGCGCGCAGGACCGTTGCCAAATATCGTGAGATGTTGAAAGTATTGCCATCCAATAAACGCAAACAAATTTAGGGAGAGCATAGAATATGCAAACATCCGTAACTTTCAAAAATCTTGACCCTTCTGAACATCTGAAAGCATATGTGAGCGACAAACTGGATCGCTTCGACAAATTCCTTGACAATCCTGCTGAAGCCAATGTTGTCCTTGCTGTCGAAAAATTTCGACATATCGCTGAGATCAACATCACCGGCGATAAACTTAATATAAACGGCAAAGAAGAAACCATTGACATGTATTCCGCCATCGACATGACACTGGATAAGCTTGAAAAACAAATCAAAAAAAATAAAGAGAAAACAAGAAAGCGACGCTCGGCAGCCAAAAACCGCAGCCGCTCCATTCTCGATGAGGCCGAAAATCTGCCGGAAGATGAAAGTGAAAGACAGGTAAAAATCAGAAATATAGAATATAAACCCATGGATATTGAAGAAGCCGTATTGCAGATGGATTTGATTGAAGACAATTTCCTGGTGTTCACCAATGCCAGATCAGATCAGATTAATGTGTTGTATCGACGCAAAGATGGACACTACGGCTTGATTCAGCCCAGTTCGTGATTATAGTTAACGCTTCGTTGATTAGTATTTCATATGCGGACTGCTCTATGGTGTGGATAACATGAAAATTTGTGATGTATTAGACAGAAAATCGATTTTATCCGATTTAAAAGCTCGAAACAAAAAAGGAATTCTGGAAGAACTCGTGGTTCCGGTGGCTGAAATAGCCGGTGTCAGTCAGAAGGATCTGGCCAGAGTTCTCATGGACAGAGAACGGCTCGGAAGCACCGGCATTGGCGGTGGGATCGGTATTCCCCACGGAAAGATGAAAGATCTCGAATCACTTGTTCTCGGATTTGGCCTGAGTCGAAAGGGTGTCGATTTTGAATCCCTGGATGGCCGGCCGACTCACATCTTTTTTATCCTGGTTACGCCGGAAAACTCCACGGGTCTTCACCTGAAACTGCTGGCCCGAATTTCACGTATCCTCAAAAACGATCCGTTCAAAAGCAGGCTGCTGGAGGCTGCCGACAGCGACGAAATATTGGGTATTATCAAAGAGGAGGACGAAGAATTTTAGCTGTATAGTCTTCCAGATAAAGTTTTTGGACTGCGTTATCAGTCGCCCCTCTTCAAAACGTACTATTTGTACGCCTTACTCAGGGGCGCTCCTTCTATCCTTGCCAAAAACATTATCTGAAAGCCTAAAAATTAAAATATGATGTGAAAAATATAACGATACTCATAATTACAGGACTTTCAGGCTCTGGAAAGAGTACGGCCATGGCCGCGCTGGAAGATACCGGATTTTACTGCATCGATAATATGCCGGTAAGTCTTCTGCCGAAATTCCTGGAAATGCCGATGGAACCCGATTCTGAAATCACAGGAATCGCCTTGGCGATGGATTTGCGCGAGAAAAGCTTTCTTGCCAAATACAGTGCCGTCTTCCATGATCTGAAGCAAAAAGGATATCATTTCGAAATCTTCTTCCTGGAAGCCGAAGAAGAAATTCTGCTCCAGCGGTACAGCACAACCCGCAGGCAACATCCTCTTTCACCGGAAAAGAGTCTGCTGGAAGGTATTCGGACGGAAAAAAAACAGCTGGAAGACTTGAGATCGGCTGCCGATCGGATAATTAACACCTCTAAATTTAATGTTCATGAACTCAAGGCCAAGATTCTCGATAGTGCCCAAAGAAGCAGAGAATTTGTACCGATGCAGATCAATGTTCTCTCCTTCGGTTTTAAGTACGGCATCCCCTATGATGCCGATTTGATCATGGATGTGCGGTTTCTGGCAAACCCATATTTTATTCCGGATTTAAAAGAGCTTGATGGAGAAACACAAGAGATCAGGGAGTTCGTCCTGAAACATGATGAAACTCGTAATTTTCTTAAAAGATATCAGGATCTTCTTGACTATTTAATCCCGCTGTACGAAAAAGAGGGAAAGGCCTATTTAACCGTTGCAATCGGATGTACCGGTGGTCGGCATCGATCCGTGACCATTGCCAGAACGATATACGAACATATTCGTGCTATGGGCAAAACAGTGGAACTTAATCACCGCGACCGAACCCAGCCTGTATAGATCAGAGATATCCAGACAATGTTATAACATAACCGTTCAAAGGTTCCGGGGTTACCCGCTCAGGGTTAAAGTCTACAGGTTTCAGTGTCCAGCCCCGCCGCTGGCCTGAAAAACGACCGGTTTAATCAGAAAAAACATTTTTGTATTAAATGATGTTTCATATAAGCGGCGCCTCTGGCCAAAAAAACGGCCAGTCTGATCGTAGAAGAAACTTTGGTCTTTGCTACTTTTATATGATAAGTTAACTAAAAAAATGAACGTCAAACATCGAAAAATTCACTGTTCCGGCCAGGCGGTGTTTCTTGCGAACCCGGTTGCCGGCAGCCAAAGCGGCTTAATGTAGTTTCACACGAGTTTTTAGGAAATGCAGGCCGTGATAAGACACCTTAATCTGTTCTGAACTTTGAACCCAGACCCAGAACCTTTGAACCCGTGAACGCCTACGAAAATA
>JAJRVC010000076.1 GCA_024277475.1 Deltaproteobacteria bacterium | reverse complement strand
GCTGCCAATGGGCCGGTCTGGCGAAACACTTCAGATCGGCAACGAGGCCGGATGCTTTTATCACCCTGGCACAAAGGCTGTCATTCCCTGTTCCGCCTGTGGTCGGTTTGTGTGTGCGCTGTGTGATCTGGCGCTCAACGGCCGGCATTTGTGTCCTGTATGCTTTGAAAAAGGAAGAAGCAAACGGAAAATAAAAAATCTGGAAAATCATCGAACCTGTTATGATACCATTGCGCTGATGGTGGCTACGGTTCCAATCCTGTTTTATTTTATCACCCTCTTTACCGCTCCTCTGGCGATCTATTTAACCGTGAAATATTGGAATACGCCTCGCAGTGTCATTTCCCGGACGAGAATCCGCTTTATATTGGCATTTTTCCTGGCGGGTTTGCAAATTGCATGCTGGATTTTGTTTTTTTCCTATCTGGTGATGTCCAAATAAAGATAAAACCCTCCTCAAAAAGAGAAAAAAATAAGATGGCAAAACAAAATAAAGAATACCACAAATTGCCCGGTACCAAAAAAGGTTTTCTGGTTGGCAGGTATACACTTTGGCAGGGGGATGATCATCTGTTTCATGTTTATTCCCGGGTCGGCGTTGAGGATTATAAACGGTTTTATTTTAATGATATCCAGGCCATCATCACCCGCAAAACCGTTGCCGGTAAAGTCCAAAACATTGTGCTGGGATTTTTGCTCCTGCTTTTCATGCTACCGGCAATTTTGAGTGATGGGGTAGGGTCTGCATTTTGGGTTGTCTTCACCGGAGTGTTACTGATGCTATTGCTGCTCAATCTGTACCGGGGGCCCACCTGTGAAACACAACTCCTGACCGCCGTGCAGACCGAAAAATTGCCTTCATTGCACCGGCTGAAAAACACATTCAGAGTCATGGACCGCTTACAGCTCCACATCCAAAGTGCTCAGGGCACTCTATCACAGGAAGATCTGGGCAAAATGCCGGCTTGCCGAGTCAGTGACAATGGGGCTAAAGGCTCGTCATTGCGAGTCGGCAAGTCGAAGACGACCCTTACGCACGAAAAAGGTCGCGCCCATCTGCTTTTGTTTGGTTTGCTGGTGTTGGACGGTGTACTGGCAACATCGGGGTTTCTTTTCACCCATTTTATTGTGACGATTTTAAGCTCTGTCACCGGCATTTGCATGGGAATTTTTGTAATTATAGCCCTCGTCAAACAGCATAACAGTGATATGTCCAATGCCCTGCGGGCCATAACCTGGATCTCTCTTGGATTTGTCGTTATTACTTTCGTCGCGGGATACGTTGTCAGCATGGTATTTGTATTTAAGAATCCGAGCATTGTGTACAATCAGTGGGAATTGTTTAAATCCATGTCCAGCCTTTCACCTTGGGGAAATCCTTTGGTACTGGTCTATGATATTTTTACGATTTGCGGTGCTTTTTTTCTCGGTATTCCGGGACTGCTCATGCTGAAACAATCTGGCAGCTTGGTAAAAAAACACAAAGCCGCACGGGTGGCATCCTCATACCGGCCGGTCATGTCCAGCAAACCAATATCCGGAATTGAGGGGAAATTGAGCTAACGTAACCGTTCAAAGGTTTCGGGTTGCATGCAAGAGATAGCCCTGAATGGTGAACTCTGAACCTGTGAACACGCACTATTTAATATCCTATGCAAGAGCTGACACACCAACGTTGCCACCATCACCGATTTCGTGAAGCAGTGGCCCGTTGTCCCGAGTGCGGCCGGTTTTTCTGCCGGGAGTGCATTACGGAGCATACGGATAAGGTCCTCTGTGCGTCTTGCCTTGGCAAGACGCGCGGGCCGGACGGAGAAAGATTAAACCGGTTTCAATGGTTTTTCCGTCTGGGTCATTTTTTTCTGGGTTTGATGATTTTATATATCCTCTTTTATTATCTCGCTCAAACGCTTATGGCGTTCCCCTCATCTTTTCATGAAGGAACTTTATGGCAGTCAGGCTGGTGGACGGGATCATGAAACCGGAACACAGAAAGCATAACAAGAGTGCCATCCGCATCATCGAAGAGGCTGTTTATTTACTGCGATCCGCGCCGGGCAGATTGCTTGCCTGCTATTACCTGGGCAGCGCCCCTTTTGTTCTCGGGCTGATGTATTTCTGGGCGGATATGAGTCGCAGCGCAAATGCTGGTGAACATCGTACCGTGGCTGCGCTGAGCCTTGCTGTTTTGTATGTCTGGATGAAATTCTGGCAGACTGTCTTTACACATCAGGTCAGGGCTGAAATAACCGGTGAATCTCCGTACAGGTGGTCTCTGGACCGGATTGCATCAGTTGCGGCCACCCAATCCCTGATCCAATCCACCCGATTTATCGTGCTACCCATTGCAGGGGTGGTGTTGATTCCCTTTGGGTTTTGCTATGCATTTTATCAAAATGCCGCCGCCTATGCTGAAGAAGAACCTCAGACTGTCAAGTCCACCTGCAAATGGGCCTGGCGGGAGGCCGGACTTTGGCCCCGGCAGAACCATCTGCTGATTGGGATATTATGGATATTCGGGATTGTGATTTTTTTCAACATTTCATTTGCGGCCATTATCATTCCACAGATGGTAAAAACACTGTTTGGTATTGATTCCATATTTACTTTGAGCGGCATGCGGATGATGCTCAATACAACGTCTTGGATCGCAATGCTGGGAATGGCCTATTTGTGCCTGGACCCTTTCGCCAAGACGGTATACGTGCTGCGATGCTTTTATGGATCCGCCCTTAAATCCGGGGAGGACCTGAAAAAGGAACTCAACCGCCTATCTGCCCGGGGGAAAATAATGGCAATGGGACTGGTGATTATGGTTGTGTGCGCTACTCCTTTTACTTGCCTTGCCGGGCAGCCGACTTCGGTATCTCCCGGGGAATTGGACCGCTCCATTGAAAAAACATTGGGGCGACAGGAGTTTTCCTGGCGCATGCCCCGCGAAGTTGTCCGGGTAGGAGAACCGGAAACAAAAGGTCCGTTTGAAGCGGCAATCAAATGGCTGCTGGATGTGCTCGCCAACGGCATCCGGACCCTCGGGAGATGGATCACCCGGTTATTCGAATGGCTGGAAAACTTGCTGCCGGGACGTCATAAGAAATCGGCACCATTGAATAAAAACTGGATCACTCCCGTACGAGTTGTGTTAATTTTACTTTTGTTTCTATTTTTAGCTATCCTGACTTTCGTATTTTTCCGAATCCGGCGTCGTCACCCTAGAAAGCCTGGTGAAACGGTCGCTGCAGCGGTTGTACCGTTACCCGATCTGAACGATGAAGGCACCCAGGCCGATGATCTTCCAGCCAATCGCTGGCTGGTGCTGGCAGAGGATTTCACTACAAAAGGCGAGCTGCGTCTGGCCATGCGTGCGTTTTATCTGGCAACGCTGGCGTATCTGGCCGAACACGAAATGATTACCATCGAAACATATAAATCAAATCAGGAATATGAGCATGAGTTGAGGCGGCGTGCCCATGAACATGAAGAATTGATCGTCATTTTTTCTAAAAACCTGAATTTGTTTGAACGCGTCTGGTACGGCAGGTACCGCATTCAACGCTCCGGCTTTAATGATTTCGCAGCGAATCAGAAAAGGATATTGGCGGTTGTTAAAGATACAGCCGGGCATGGGCTCAGGGGTTAAAGGTTATGTCAAATATGAACAATATTGCGGAAGGATTCGATGCGGAGACAAACAGTAGACGCTTATCCTAAGACAAATACCCTGCGATCCGTCCTGTTAGCTTTACTGCTGATCGCCTTTTTGTTGGGTGTGGGTCATTTGTTTGTTTTGCGTTTCCAAACCGGCGATGTCTATCCACCCTATTCTTCCCTGCGCAGTGACCCGCTGGGGACACGGGCGCTTTACGAAAGTCTGGCAAATATCGATGATATTACCATACGGCGCAATTATAATTTCCTGCATTCGTTAAAGCCTGAGTCCGACGTCACTTTTTTTTATTTGGGGACATCGGCCGAGCCATACGATCCGCTGTCGGCGGTATTGACCGGGGCCTTCGATCGTCTAATGCAGTCGGGTGGAAGACTGGTGGTGTCCTTTTCACCGATAAACAGGAAGTATGTAAAAAAGGCCAATCCGAAAAGAAAAACGGAATCTCAAAAAATGGAGGATGCCGAGTGCCGGGAAAAGTCCGAAAAAAATAGTCTGATAGCCATCAAAAAATACTGGGGTGTTGGATTTGAATTCAACCAAAATCTGCCGACCAAAGATGGCAGCTATTTGGCCCTCGATGCCGTTTCCAACCGGCGGGATCTTCCTCCGGTTATTTCGTGGCATTCAAATCTGTATTTCGATCTGCTTGATGAGAGCTGGCAGGTTCTTTATGCCAGTAAAGGGCACCCGGTTTTGATTGAACGACCGGTTGGCAAGGGTAGTTTAGTGCTGTCTGCGGATTCCTTTTTCATCAGCAACGAAGCGCTGAGGTCCGAGCGGCACTCGCAATTGCTGGTTTGGCTGATGGGGCCGAACTCTAAAATAGTATTCGACGAAGCCCACTTTGGAATCTATAAGCAGCCATCGGTGGCTGCTCTTTTGCGGCACCGCCGGTTTCATTGGGTTCTTCTGGTCCTGGTCGTAATGGCCTTATTGTTTGTGTGGAAAAATGCTGTCTATTTTGTGCCGCCCCACAAGGATGACGCTTTATCCGGGGCGGATGTGGTATCGGATAAAAATTATACCCGGGGACTCATTGCCATGCTGCGTCGTAATATTCCGAGCAACAAAATCCTGCAGATTTGCGGACAGGAATGGGAACGGACGTTTAAAAGAAATAAACGGGTTCAACCCGAAACATTTGAGCAGGTCAAAGAAATACTTCGGACACAAGCGCCCTCTTCCAAAAATAGAATGGATGTCGTCAGTGGATATCGGGAAATCAGTAGAACAATTCAGAGGACAAGAGGATATGAGTGAAAAAACAGAACTTTTGAAAAGAGCACTGTTGCGAACGAAACAGGAAATCGCCAAGGTTATCATTGGACAGGAGCCTGTCGTAGACAAAGCCTTGATTGCCATTTTTTCAGGAAATCACGCCTTAATCGAAGGTGTGCCCGGTGTGGCCAAAACATTGCTTGTCAGGACCCTGGCCCATGTCATGCGCTGTGACTTCGCAAGAATTCAATTCACCCCGGATCTGATGCCCACCGATATCACCGGGACCCATGTTTTTAACCTGCAAAAGGATTCATTTTCCCTGGTGAAAGGGCCGGTATTTACCACCTTTCTGCTCGCCGATGAGATTAACCGTGCACCGGCCAAGACCCAGTCCGCCCTGCTGCAGGCGATGCAGGAAAAAACGGTGACCATAGATCGCAAGACCCACAAGCTGTCGCCGAATTTTACCGTTTTTGCTACCCAGAATCCAATCGAATACGAAGGAACTTATCCGTTGCCGGAAGCACAAAAGGATCGGTTCATGCTTAAAATTTCCATGGATCATCCCGGCAGGGATGAAGAATTATCTCTGGCCCGGCGTATGCTGGGCAAGGAGGCTCCGGAGGAGGTTCTGCTCAGCGGTCAGGTCAAACAAATAATTACGCCTGATATTTTGAGCAAACTGCGCGAGTCGCTGGAAGAGATCCTGGTGAAAGAAGAACTGTCCGGCTATATCGTCGATATTGTACGGCAGACCCGCCGGCATTCCAGTGTCCTGGTGGGAGCGGGACCCCGGGCGACCCAGGCATTAATTCTAGCCGGCCGTACCCATGCGGCTATCAACGGCCGAGATTTCGTCACACCGGATGACATAAAAACCATGGTCTTGCCGGTGCTGGAACATCGATTAATTCTGCGCCCGGAATACGAGATCGAGGGGTTGACGGTAAGCGAAGTGATTGGAGATATTTTGAAAGAGATTGCGGTGCCTAGGTGATGGAGAGGTCGGAAACTGGAAAGATTAGGATGGTTAGAAAATGGGTTGGTGTACGGGTTTCAGGGCGAAAGGGTCTGGGGCAGGGAGCAGAGCGTATAGGGTTGCGGGGATATTTTTTGGGTGGTGGAAATGAAGAAAATGACTTGTAATAAATAGACAATGACAAACAAGGTATGATCTGTCACGGCAGTACAAAAAAGAAGAAGGCAACAAGGGATCTTATGGATTCTGTTAGGCGGTTATTATGATATTTGTTCCACGAACTAAACTTTTAATCTGGGTGGGAATAATTTTTTTTCCTGTTTCCGTTTTGGCGGCCATCATGGCGGCCGCCACCGGGCCCGCGATTGGATTGGCCATTGGGTTCCTGGTTGTTGCTGTGACCGATGCAGTAGTTTCCAGAAAACTGCTGAACGGAATTCGTGTGAATCTGCCGGCGGTTGTTCGGCTTTCGGCGGGTCACGAGAGCACGATGACCCTGTCCATTGAAAATGATACCGCAAAGGTTAAACTGCTGAGGCTCGGGTTGGCGTTTCCCGGGGGAATTTATTCGCCGAATCAGGATCTCATCACCAAACTGCCGGAGGAAACACCGCATTCCCTGGTTACATGGCCATTTAAAGCCCTGAAACAAGGGCTGTATCTTCTTGAAAATTGCTACCTGGAAACAACCTCCCGGATGGGATTCTGGTCCCTGCGTCGGACCGTCGCGGCGCGGGCGGAAATACGGGTTTATCCTGATATTTTTCGAGAACGCAAAAAACTAAAAAGCCTGTTTCTGAACAGAGGCATCGGGATACACGCCCTGCGGCAGGTGGGAAAGGGAAGAGAGTTTGAGCAGTTAAGAGAGTATCAGCCCGGAGACAGCTATGAGGATATCCACTGGAAAGCCACCGCCCGTCGCGGCCAGCCGATTACGAAGGTTTATCAAATCGAGCGTACCCAGCAAATTTATGTCATCATCGATGGCTCCCGGTTGAGTGCCAGAAGCTCAGCTCCTCATGGCAGCCGGTTGGCAATTTTGGGAAAACCGGAGGTTGATGACTCTACTACCATCATGGAACGTTATGCCGCTGCCGCACTTGTCATGGGACTTGCAGCCGACCGACAGGCAGACGAATTCGGTTTGCTGGCATTTGACGATCGTGTGAGAAGATTTGTGCGGGCCAAAAACGGTAAGGCGCATTATGCTGGTTGCCGTGATGCCCTTTACACCCTGCAAGCCAGCGGCGTCACGCCGGATTTTGCCGAACTTTTCACTTTTATTGCAACCAAAGTCAGGCGGCGTGCTTTGTTGATTATGTTAACCAATCTGGATGACCCGGTTTTAGCGGAGAGCTTCACCGCCAACATCGATGTCATCAGCCGGCGGCACCTGGTTTTAGTCAATATGTTAAAGCCCACCGGTGCCCAACCTCTTTTTTCAGACTCTTCGGCCAGTACTGTTGACGATATTTACCGGAAATTAGGCAATCATCTCCTGTGGCGGCATCTTCAAGAAACGGAAAAACTCCTTCGCCGTCGCGGGGCCGAGTTTTATCTGTTGGAAAATGGGAACTTGTGCACGGATGTCGTGTCCCAGTATTTGACGGTAAAAAGAAGGCAGATATTATGATCATCGACTTACAAAAATTCATTGCCGAAGAGAGAGCGTTCTGGAGTGAACTTGAGGCCGAGCTGGAGAAGCTGGAAAAAAGGCCGGAATTCAGGATGAGTTTGTCCCGGCTGGAGAGGTTTCACTATCTGTATCAGCGGGCTTCGGGGGGGCTGGCAAAAATAAAAACTTTTTCGGCTGAACCGAATACCCGGATTTATCTTGAGTCTCTGGTGGCAAGGGCCTTCGGAGAAATTCATGAAAACCGGGAAAAATCTCACCGAATGACGCCCCTGCACTGGTTCTTTTCAACTTTCCCGCGAACCTTTCGCAAACACGTTCAGGCCTTCTGGGTCTGTCTGGCGGCTTTACTTGTGGGCGGTGCCTTCGGTGGTTTTATGATCGTGGTCGACCCGGCCGCCAAAGAGGTTCTGCTGCCGTTTTCGCACCTGTATGGCGATCCGTCCGAACGGGTGGCGAAAGAAGAAGCGGCGGACAATGATCGGCTGGCAGGTGTTAAAACCTCCTTCTCATCCTATCTGATGACTCACAATACCAAGGTTTCCATTTTTACCTTCGCTCTGGGATTGACCTGGGGAATCGGGACGTTGATTATGCTATTTTACAACGGGATCATACTTGGGGCTGTGGCATTGGATTATGTGCTGGCAGGAGAGACGCCGTTTTTGCTGGGCTGGCTGCTGCCCCACGGGGCCATCGAAATCCCGGCCATAATTCTGGCAGGGCAATCCGGCCTGGTATTGGCCGGAGCTCTTATTGGCTGGGGGAAATCCATTTCTTTGAAAGCGAGATTGAGAAAAATAAGTGGTGATCTGGTGACTCTCATTATGGGAGTAACCGTGATGCTGATCTGGGCTGGTATCGTCGAAGCTTTTTTTTCTCAGTACCATGAGCCGGTCCTTCCGTATGAAGCCAAGATTGGATTCGGCGTCCTGGAGTTAATCCTGCTGGTATTATTTTTAATCGGATCAGGGAGGAGAACTAAAAACGGAAGGGAACTGAAAGCGAAATTTACCCGGACACGCACAGACCTGTACAAACGTGAAAGATTTGAAAGCTCAAAGTGAGGACTGAAATCTAAAGGCGGTAAGCTTAGAGGAAGAAAAACCCATGACGGTAGATAAAACAAATTCACTGACGATTAGAACTCCGGAAGGAATTGAATTTTCCTTTAGGCTGGCCGGACCGGTTACGCGGTTTTTAGCCTGGTCGGTGGACCTGTTGGTAATATTGGCCGTTAACAAGTTGTTGAACGTTTTTTTGGGCGTTCTTGGAATCATCAGCCGGGATATTGCCATGGCAGCAGGTATTTTGGGGTATTTTATTGTTTCCATTGGTTATGGAATTGTTTTGGAATGGTACTGGCACGGGCAAACCCTGGGCAAACGCCTTTTGTGGTTAAGAGTCACGGATGCTTCCGGGCTACGGTTGCGATTCAGTCAAATTGTGATTCGAAACCTGCTTCGATTCGTGGACAGCTTACCGGCCCTTTATCTGGTGGGGGGTCTATCCTGCCTTATAAACCGGCGTGCCCAGAGACTCGGTGATTTTGTCGCCAACACTATTGTGGTGTGGAGTCCCCGGGTTGATGAACCCGACCTCGATCAACTTCTTGCAGGAAAATACAATTCATTTCGCCAATACCCACATCTGGAGGCGCGTCTGCGCCACCATGTTTTTCCGGCCGAAGCCCAGGTCGCACTCCAGGCCCTTTTGCGGCGCGATTAGTTCGAACCTCAAGCCCGGGTTCAGCTTTTTCAGCGCATCGTCACTTATTTTAAAACAATCGTCACTTTCCCCCCGGAAGCCAGCGAAGGTATTTCGGATGAGCAGTACATCCGCAATTTGGTGGATGCGCTGTACCGTCCCAAAGCTACCGGGTCCATAAGGTGACCGCGGGTGTGGAGAATAAGTAAAGACGTGCGGCTAAACATAGCGGTGGATTGGACTGGGTGAAAAGAGGTGCAGGGCGTATGCATGCGATCTGATCTGATTCTTCTCGTCCTTAAATATTCAATTTTCAATTCCACCTCGTCCGGGATAGGGTTTACTGTCCGTTCAGTTGAGAAATTACACGAGCGATTTCTCTGCTGAGGTCGGCCAAAAGCCGGCTTTGGGCTGAAACGAAGGCTTCATAATCCATGCCGTCCACAGGCCCTTCCAACAAAGATTTTCGTACGAGCAGAACATCTCTAGCTTCTCGTCCCGTTACCGTCCAGGTTAAGTCCAACACAACCTGTTCACCCAGCTTACCGTCGAACTGGTGAACTTCCATGAAAATTTGGTAATCCGGATCGAAGTAATCTTCCCAAGGGTAGGCAGCGACCCGATTCGATCGTAAAAGTTCGGCAAGATTCACCGCTATTACCCGCAGAAAATCTTCATGTAAAGACCCGGCCCAGCGACGAAATTCGTCTACATTGATTCTGCTGGGAGCGGTCCGGTTGACAATTTGCGGTCTGTCAATTATTTTGGGAATCGCAACCGGTCCGATTCCCACTGAAATGGCGTCGGCTGATCCGGCGGTCCTTTCTTCCTCCGACATCGCGGTCAATGGTGTTAAAGTATAGAATTGCACCGGGGAGGTGGCACTGCGGCATCCGGTAAGCAGGATGAGAGCCGTGAAAAATGCCAGGCCTGTGTTTTGAAGACATCGTGCAGTTATCATTATCTTTTTCCTTTCCCGTAAATCAGCGCGTCCGGATGGCGTTCCAGATAATCCGCCAACACGCGGATGGAGCTGGCGGCATCGCCGAGATCCTTTAACACCCGCCTTAATTCATAGTAAAGCGGTGAGTCTTTGCCCACGGAACTGCCAATGGTTTTTAAGGTGGATTGGGCCTGCCGCAAGGTGGCGTCCAACTGGGGTGCAACACTTGAATCAAGATTTTTGGCAAGCTTTCGGGCGTGTTTAAGGGCTGAGTTCAAGTTGGATACAGCTGATTTCAATTCGGGAGCTATGGTCGTGTTGAGACCTGCTGCGAATTTTTGGACCTGATTGAGGGTTTCGTTCAACGCCGTGATGGAATTTTGTAACTCGACTGAATTCATTAAACGTTTGGCGCCTGAAACCGTATCCCGCAAGTCGTTGCCGATCTGTTCGATGGGCAGATTTTCCAGTTTCTTTAAAAGTTGGGTCAGGTTGGTGGTAATTTCATCCATGGCTGTCGGCACGGTAGGAAATTCCGGATAACGGCCTTCCCAGTTGATTTTGACCGGCGGTGCTTCCGGATGCATATCGATATCCACCAGCATCTGTCCAGTGATCAGATTGCCCGTTTTAAGTTGGGCCCGGAGTCCTCGCGTGACAAGGTATTCCATGATTCTCTGCTTCTCGGCACCCGTCGGAACATCTCCGGTAGTCGAAAGCCGGTCCGATTCGATCTCGATTAATATCGGTATCCTAAAGTCTTCCTTTTCATAGTCAAATTCCAGACTGACATCCAACACCCGACCAATACGGATGCCCCGGAATTCAACCGGTGCGCCTTCCTTAAGTCCCCGAACGGAGCCGTCGAAATGCATCAGCCAGCGGGTCTTGCGGACATAGGCCTTTTCTGAAATGCTCTCATGGGTCTTGTAGAGTTTAAAAACGTCATTTTCTTCCGCCGGCTCACCAGGGTCCATGCTGACCGGTGTGTCGAAGGCAATGCCACCGATCATCAGTGTCACAAAAGATTCCGTGTCCACCCGGATACCTCCGGCATCAATGGCAATATCCAGGCCGCTGGTGTTCCAGAAGCGCGTGTTTTTACGCACTAACTTGTGATAGGGTGCATGGATGAACACCTTGACGGTCACCGCCTGTGCATCCTCGTCGAGTTGATAGCTGACCACCTTCCCGACCTCAATCCGGCGGTAGTAGACCGGGACTCCGATATTTAGTGAACCGAGGCTCGTTGCTTTCAGCACGAAATGGCTGCCCGGCAGATCTGTGGTGACCACCGGAGGTATTTCCAACCCTTGAAAATGGTTTGCCGGTTTGCCGGATTTACCCGGATCAAGCCCGATGTAGGCGCCTGAAAAAAGAGTGCCGAGCCCGGAAACAGCGCCGGCTGCAACCCGGGCGCGGACTACCCAGAAGCGTGTGTTTGCCGAGAGAAAGTTTTTTGCCTGTTTGACCAATTCGGCCGTTATGACCACCTGTGAGAGGTCATCGCTGAACGCGATGGAAGCGACCTTGCCAAGTTCGACATCTTTGTACTTGATCTTGGTTTTACCGGCCTCCAGACCCTCAGCCGACTTAAAAGTGATGGTAATGGTCGGACCTTTCTCGGAAATGGCTTTATAGACCAGCCAACCGCCGATAGCGACAGCAATCAGCGGAACCAGCCACACGATGGATATCCGCTGCTTGGTGGTCCGGACCCGGGCTTCGGGCACGCTTTCCAATCCCGACCTATCGTTTTTAGAATTACTCATGAAACATCTCCTCTGTATCCCAGATGAGTCGGGGATCAAAACTCATGGCGGCAAATATGGTAGCGACCACCACCGCGCCGAAAAAAATCGCACCCGGTCCTGCATGGATAGTTGCCAGCCCTCCCAGATGCACCAGGGCCACCAGGATGGTTACCACAAAAATGTCTACCATAGACCAGCGGCCGATGATTTCGGTAATCCGGTAAAGCCGGGTGCGGTCTTTCCTGCGCCAGTCGGCTTTGCGCTGCACGCTGATCAACAGAAACATCAAAATGAGCAGCTTTAGCAGCGGTACAAAGACACTGGCCACAAAGATGACCAGGGCGATGGGCCACATCCCGGTTGTAATAAAGTAAATCACACCGCTCATGATCGTGTCCGACTGGGCCTTGCCCAGTGAGATAACGATGGTGATGGGAAGCACGTTGGCG
>JAJRVC010000075.1 GCA_024277475.1 Deltaproteobacteria bacterium | reverse complement strand
TTGGGAGGAATGGAATATAGGTTTGTAGCACAACAAATACCTCCTTGACTGTTGCACTCCAATTTACGCTATATTTACACCCCTGTCAAGTAAATTCAGTAAGTTATTTGCCTGAGGTCAGGAGTTCTGAATTTACGAACATACTTTTTGTGGACGTCCAGAAAACCTTCCAGCATTTCATCAACTACATCGTAAGGATCATTGATGAATTTTTTCATGTCGGCCTCCAAATCTTGTAAAGATTGAATTATCCAATCACTTGTCATGCACCTTGGCATATTCATAAATTCTCTGAATTTTGGGCTCCGACCGGTTGCCGGGTGTGTATTCCGAGTTCATCCAGATGGTCACCAGGCTTTTGGCCAACTCCACGCCGGTCACTTGCTCTCCCAGTGTCATGATATTAACATTATTGCTTTTGATCGAACGCTCGGTGGAATAGGCATCCGAACAGATGGCGGCGTAGGCACCGGGTACTTTGTTGGCGGCTATGCACATACCGATTCCGGTGCCGCACATCAGGATGCCGCGATCATGTTTCCCGGATGCCACCGCTTCGGCCAGCGTAATGGCCACATTGGCATAAATGGGATCTTCACTGCCGTAATCTTCGTATTCATAACCCAGCTCGGTCAAATGCTTTATGACGGCCTCTTTGAATCCAGCGGCATTTGGATCACAGCCGACAGCTATTTTTTTCATAACTTCTTTTCCAATTGTGGATGCCGGGGTCCAGAGAGCCCGGCACTGGTTTCTCCCTGAAAGGGAGTATTTGTATTATTTTCAAGGCAGAGCCATTATCTCTGACCTGGCTCTCCGGGGCGTAGGATTGTACTCCTACGGAGGCCCAAAGGACCAGGCTCTTGATAGTGAATAAAAGCTTATCTGAATGCAGTTTATCTGCCAGGACGATGCCCACGTGACAATGGGTCCACGCCCGTTGGGCCTGGTTACCGGTAAGCGTTGTCGTTCTTATAGTCAGCTAAACGGCCCGAATCAATTCAAGCGGAAAGCGCATTTTTTACAAAATTGATGGAACCGGTCATCACCTTTCGGATTTCCGCCAGATCAACCGGTTGCGAAGCCCTGCGGGGAGAAGCATCCGGCATTCGGCGGACTCTCAACGGAATCTCCAGCGAAAGCGGCACGGGTTCAGAGCCGGCAGCCAATTCCCTTAAAACCGTCCGGTAATCGATGCAGCCCTTGCCGATCTCGGTAAAATACCAGCCATGACTGTTTGATGCGACATCTTTAATGTGGAAATGGGCGGTTTGGTCTATGGCATACCGATAATCCGCTTCCGGTCTCAGTTTTTCAAAACAGTGAGAGAGAAGATTGCCAAAATCGTAATTTATTTTCACCGCAGCCAAATCTATTTCTTCAATGACGCGGGCGGCCGGTTCAGCGGAATCGATAACATTGGCCTTACCGTCACCGGGATTTTCAAGAGCGATGATCATGCCCAGGGAGGCTGCTGTCAGTCCCATCTGTACAATATTTTCCATAAATTGATTTTTATCTGCCAGCGGAGCGGCATTCGAGATGATATATTTAGCCCCCAAGTTTTTGGCAAACGTCATCCGCTGCTTGAAAATATTGACGGCTCCCTTTCGGGACAGGTCTATATGCGAGGAGAAAGACAGGCACTCCAAATGAAACTTGGCCAAAAGCGCTTGGATCTCGGCAGCATTTTCTTCATTGAAATATGCTTCGGTAAACGGAGCTGTGTATCCTTCTATAAATGCAATTTCCACAAAATCCACACCGGTCTCTGATATTTCGCCAAGAACGATGTCAAGATCATAGCCATCATAGGCTGCTGTGCTGATGATTAAGGGATTGTTCATAGGGGTTATAATTTTCCCAAAGCTATTTCTTCAAATTCAGCAGTACGGGCAGATTGTACCTGGTGCAAGTAGTCGATGCTTCCGATCTGGCCCCCTTTAAATGCCATTTCCAGTCCATTGAATTCCGGCTTATTGCTGAATACATAGCAAAGCGGTGCAGCGATTCCGATCGGTTTGGAGACTTGTAAAGCTTCAATTTGAAGGGATTGCTGTATCCTGCCGGCGGTATCCCCTCCTGCGATCACCAGCCTTTTCACCCGGGAGCAGCTTATGATCTCAGATACCATATCACCCAATTTATTACCGAGTGTTTGGTTGGCCTCGGCATTGGTCAAAGACAATTTTGCGGTTGTCTCCTCCATGTCTTTTATCCGCCCATCCTGCGGTCCGATGGCGGTGTGCAGGATGACGGAATGACCCCTCGCCAAGGCCTCGAGGGTTTGGGCGACAATTCTTTGCTTTACAGCAATTTGGTGGCCTGCGGCCAGTAGATCCGGTGGATGTATTGCGACATCAAAAAAACCGTTTTTTCGGGCCCATAGTATTTGTTCTCCGGTTACGGTGGCACAGCTTCCTGAGAGGACCAGAAGGGGTCCCCTGTCCGTCTCCTCTTTATCTGTTGGACGCATTTTGCGGCGCTCCGTCAGGAGTCCGGCCTCATTAGAGGCCGCCGCCAGCCCGTATCCTAATTCCTGAGACCCCACAAAAAACAACGGTTTAATTTTAGAAGTCCTGCTACAAATCGTGCTACAGATAGTCTTTAAATCATCATCAGTGATACAATCAAAAAAAATGATCGGTAATCCGGCAGCAACAAACTTGTCGATTTGTGAATTTATCCGCTCCGGCCCGGCGTTTATGTCCAAGATATTAATAAGACCGCTTCTTAATTCGGTCTGTTGGGCGAGATGCCCGCGTAGGTCCGCTTCCTGCATAGGGGTTACCGGGTGTTTGTACATGGACGGATGTCGGTCCAGGCGAAAGATTTCACCGCTGCCCACAGCCGCAAAATGATTGCCGAACACCGTATGACGTCCGAGTTTCGGTGCGGCCACAAGCACCGGCACAAATTCCGGCGAGAAGATTTCCATGCCGAGTTCAATTGCCTTGCCGATGCTGCCCACCCGGGTTGAAGAATCAAAGGTGGAGCATACTTTATATATATAAACGGGTGCCCGGTAAGACTCCATAGCAAAAAATATTGGTGTTAACGTCTGCTTGATGACACCGGCGGGCAGCGTACGCGCCGTGCCTGAGATTCCCACGGCCCGCACCAGGGGGAAGTGACGTTTCAGGTAAGATGGTGAAGGCGGGTTGGTAAAAATGACCGTGGGCACCCCCGACTGAGTTAAGGTTTCGGCGGTGGCCGTCGTACCGCTGAAGTCATCCCCGTAAAACCCGATCAGTATTCTTTTTTCGTCATCCATGGGTTCATATCCCACTCCAGGCCTCAATGGCCACTTTCAACTCCCGACCCAGCTCTTCGCCTTCCAACTTTCCGTGTTTCATCATCAGGTCGATTCCCTGCCGGAATGCCCGGGCTCCGGCCGCCGCCCCCATGGGATGAGCGTGAATGGCCCCACCGGCTCCGATGATAAAATCGCGACCCAGATCGTTGAATAGTTTGGGGATGTGTCCCTGTTTGATGGCGCCGCCGGCAATGGGCCAGACTCCGGGGGTGTCATGAAAGGGGCTTCTGAGGCCGTGGACTATCTGGATATACTTGGTATAATTGAGTGAAAATTTTCCATAAGGTGTGGGGATACAGAGCAAGTCCACGCCGGCGAGTCGTGCCAGTTTGCCATACAGCAGCGCGGAACTGATTCCGTGCCAGGGACTGGCATACAGTGCTCCGCCGAAATCAAGGTGCGCCAAAATTGGAACGTTTATTTTGGGGTTGCGACAAAGTGAAGTGATGAGCCCGAGGCCCGCCGGCAGGTAGTTTACCAGCAGGGCATTGGCACCGATATCTACCGCTGCCTCCGCCGTTTTAATGCATTTTTCGGGTTCGTCGGTAACGTTGACCGCATACAATTTTTTTTCCCCCGTCTCCTTTTCGGCTTTTCTCAATCGGGGCATGTAATGTTTGACACGCTGTAACACCGGCGACAGTTCCGTATTGCCCAACACTTCATCATCTTTGATGATATCCGTTCCCCCCGAAGCGGCCTGGTAGAGTAATTCAGCGCCCTGCTCCGGGGTGATTCCGGTCGAGGGCTTTACCATATTGTTTAACAGGGGCCTTGCAGCTACGCCTAGCAGCTTGCGGATACCGTCGATTCCAAAACGCGGCCCCGGAAATTGCATAACAAATTTCTTCGGAAATTGTACATCTATCAGTTTGATGTCCCCGATCATGGAAATATTGCCGAAAATGGTGGTCAGCATCATCGGAATCTGGGGACCGAAATTATGCCAGGGAAATCCAAGTCGGATGATGAACACTCGAGCGCCTTGCGGGGAATTGGTGAACTGTTCCGTATCCGGAATTTCAAATATGCTAAGCACCTTGCCGCGGAATTTTTCAACCACATCTGCATTTTCGCCCGGCACACGGATCCAGGTCCCGGTGGTTTGCTCAGCGGCCATCATAACGGCCAGCTTTAGAATCTCTCCGGGGTCCTTTAGCTCTTTTCGCAGAAGATAGGTTCCAATGAGATAATCTTCAGCATGGGGACTTTCCGGTAAAATAAAATGATCTAAATCGATCATCGGTCCGATCCTTATTTTATGCCCATGATAAGGCGAGCCTTATCCGGCGCCACTACTTCCCGTCCGACGGAGCGTGCAGCGCGGGCCACCTCTTCGACCAACTCTGCGTTAGACCGGGCGCGCTCCCCCGAGGACAGAAAGGGTCCATCCTCATAACCGACCCTGACATGGCCGCCCTTTTCTAGGGCCTTCATAAAACCGTTAACCCCTCTGGCATGGTGACGAGTCAGAAACCAGATGCTTTTATCCGGCAGTTCCTGCAAAAAAATATCAAGATATCTGTCCTGGTACGGCAAAGCATTGGGCACATCAAAAACAAAGCCAAAGGTATACGGTGGAGAGATTAAGCCTTTGTTTGCAAGTTTGGGAACGCAGCTGAAATGAGAAAGATCGAAACAGTCGAGAAAGGGCACCAGATCCTTTTTTTTCAATTGCTCAGCATAGAGGAATATATCAGAAATTTTGTTATTATAGACACCATCCCACAAGTTGATAGAGCCTAAATTCAGGGATCCCATCTCCACGCCCGGTACAGTAAAAGAGATGCATCGTTGTTCCAGGGTATGTTCCGGTGCACCGCCGGTAGAGCCTTCGATGATGATAGAACAGTGGGCATGACTTTTTTCGATGTCCCTTTGAAAAAGACCCGGATCAATTGTTTGTAAACCGTCTTCATCCCGTACGTGCAGATGGGCGATTGCGGCGCCGGCGTTATAAGAATCTATAATCTCTTGGGCAACATCCATTTTGCCGGGAAATTTTTCTTCCTGTTTTTCCCCCGGATAAGGTGCTACGCATATAATTAATTCATCCATAGTAGTCTATCCTTTCTTTATTTTAGCGAAAATATTTGGGACTCAATAAATTTCCATGTTTGCAGATAATCATTTTTTGCGATCAGCCCATTAAACCTATCCATATCGATCTGGTCCAGCAGGTTCCATATTTTGTTGGACAGCCTGCTGTTGGCTTCAAAGGTTCCGATGATATCCCAGCGGGTCGGCGAGGTGTCCGAGGTCAGGTAATCGTTGTAACCATATTTTTTTAAGTAGTAAAGAAATTCAACATACTCTAAAAAGTGCTTGGTCCCGCAAAAATAGTCCCAATCCCATTTGCCGTCGTTATCATTGACATGGATATAGAATTTATAGGGGCTTTCTGCCAGAAGCGCTATGGCTTCGGCCGGATTTTCATTCCCGTAGATTGAGTGGCCGAAGTCCAGAGTGACCCCCATTTCTTTACATTGAATATCATTTAGCAAACAAAGGGTTTTTGCAGCAGAGTCAACAAAACAGTGGCCGCGGGTTTCACTGGGCTTGTACTCAATGAAAAGAGGCACCTCCGGTTTATAATTGCCGGCTTCACCAAAGGTTTCGATTAAATACTTCCAGGCCCGGGCATAATCATACTGGAAGGCAAACTCGTAACCGTCGCCCAGCGGGCAGCAGGTCACCTTGTCGGCACCGACGCCGGCGGCAAAATCTTTTGCTTCTTTTATAAAGTGCACCGCTTTTTTGCGTACCGCCTTATCATGGGAGGTTAAACCCCCGTTACGAAACTCCGGCTCAGCCTTAACATTCACGTTGACCGCGGCGACATTTAAGCCGTGCGTATCCAGCAATTTGCGGGTGCCGGCCGGATCACTGACTTCGTAAGGGTAGACAATCTCCACGCCGTCATAACCTTCGATATTTTTCATCAATTTGAACTTCTGGTCCAAATCAAGGGGCTGGTTATATTCGTGAAAACGATCTTTGGTTTTAGATAAAAAGCCGGTAATAATGGCCATTTTCAACATAGCATTCTCCTTTTCAATCCACGGATCGATCAGCATCTAACGGGTGTAAAACCGTTTGAAGATAAACTGGTGATACCCTTATCTATAATGATTCACCTTATTTCTCAGGCGGAATTTCAGGTTTTAAAGATTTTCTGCGAAATAGTTTAGTGACGAGTCTGTCTTTAAACCTTCTGAACAACTGAAACTGACTTAACACCGTCCACACAATGACCAGAAAAAGAATCAGGGCAACCGGCCTGGTGAAAACCGGCAGGAAACTTCCCTGGGAAACCATCAGAGCTCTTCGCAGATTTTCATCCGCCATGGGACCGAGAATTACGCCGATCACCAGGGGAGCGATGGGATAACCCATTTCGATTAAAAAATAGCTAATAATTCCTACCGGCAGCATAAGGTACAGGTTGTATATATTCATGCCGAGGGCATAGGAGCCGATGATACACAGGACACCGATGATGGGCATGAAAATCTGGATCGGAATCCGCAGGACCTTGACCACCTGTTTGGCCAGCAGCATGCCCACCACCCACATTGTCAAAGATGCGAGCAGTAAAATCGCAGCCACCTCAATGATGAATTTAGGGTGCTCAAATGTTATCATCGGCCCCGGGGTGACGCCGTGCAGCATGAGCGCCCCAAGTAGCATGGCCGCCGGCGGGCTGCCCGGAATGCCGAGATTCAAAAGGGGGATCATGGCCCCCCCTACACAGGCGTTGTTGGCAACCTCCGTGGAAAGTACAGCTGAATATTCCCCCTTACCGAATCGTTCCGGGTGTTTGGATGCATTTTTGGCTGCCCCGTATGATACCCAGGCGGCAATATCTTCGCCGATCCCCGGGACAGCGCCGATCCCGACACCGATCAGGGCGGACCGGATAATTTTGGGAATGTTTCTGACGATGGTGCCGAATTCGGGTAAAATTCGCTGAAACTTCTGGGTCTCGCCGATTTGAAACCGGTCCTTGAGAACCTGGATAATCTGGGGTATACCGAAAGCACCGATCAATACCGGAACGACCTCTATACCGCTGTCAAGCTCCGGGATGCCAAATGTAAATCGGGGATAAAACTGCAGCATGTCACGTCCTACACAGGCCAGAAACAGTCCCAGAAAACCGGATATCCAGCCCTTGATGACCAAATCCGGACTGGTCAGGGTTCCACTGATCAGTATCCCAAAAAAGGCCAGAAGAAAGAACTCAAAGGAAGTAAACTGAAGCGCGAAAAAGGATATCAGCGGCGAAATACTGACCAGAAACAGCATACTGATTATGGTTCCAATGGCCGATGAAGTCGTGGTCAGGCCGATCGCCCGGCCACCCTCACCTTTGCAGGCCAGCGGATAGCCGTCGAGTGCGGTGGCGGCCGAGGCAGCCGTACCTGGAATATTAATCAGAATGGATGCATAGGAACCACCGTAAGTTCCACCAACATAAATTGACAGCAAACAGAGCATGGCGGTTGCCGTGTCCATTCCGTATGTCAAAGTGGTTAAAAGCGCTACACCGAGGGTGGATGTCAGGCCCGGCATGGCCCCGAAGATAATTCCTAAAATGACGGAGCCAAAAAGTATGGCGATATGGATCGGGTCCGATGCTATCTGGAAAACCATTTGAAAATAGAATCCGATTCGTTCAAGTATGGCCATCGAACCTTTTTCCTCCATTAAAATTCGAAATACCAGAAGTAATCCATAACCGTTACAACCAGACCTTCAGACGGCATCGGCACCAGAAGAAAATATTTAAAAATTATGCCGACAATAAAAGGAGAGACGAAGGCGACGATCATTGCAGTCCTATATTTCTTGCGCAGCACCGGGTGACTGCGGATCAGCATCCAGGCGTAGACACAGTATGCAATAATAAAGCAGATTGCCAGAATATCAGCCGGAAAAGGTACAATTCGGCTCAGGGGACCGTTAAGCTCGAGTGAAAAATAAGCAATGAGTATAATGACGCCGGCGAGGTAGAAAAAGAAAATTTTTTTTAGCAGCGTAGCATCGTCAAAGTAAAAAGAGGTGATAAATACTACCAGGAACAGAACGGCGCTTAAAAAAAAATCAATTCGCGGAATTGTCAGGTAGACAAAGGACAGAAATAAAACGACGATGGTGAAAAATCGCAGATTGGCTGTTGTGCTTAAAAATTGCCACAGCGCCTTGCTTAACAACCACCAAACGGTATCGCCAAATGCCTTGAAGCCCACTGTTTTGAGAGCTGTCCGGCAAAGCAGGGCTCCGAGCAGCATAATCATGCTGCCGACCAAAAGCGGGAAAAGGGCCGGAGACACATACCAGACGTTTTGGACGCCCCCCCAGCTGTCTTTCATGGGCATTTTTAATGCCTGGAGAATAATCCACAAGCCGAACAGGAACATAGCAGCACCCGAATAAATATCTGCCTTGCGCAGTTTGTCTTTCTCCATCATGATGAAGCTACCTCGGTAAATACTAAACCACTGTAAAGTTGTTGCTAAGAATTCAAGCCGAATTATGTGAGCGGATACCACATGATACCCGCTCACACGGGTTAAAGGGTGATTGCTTTACGGTTTCGGGATACCCAATGAAGCCGGATTCACTTTGGCGGCTTTTAGGTTCCACAAGGTCCAGCCGAAGTTGGATTCCAGGCTGTCGAATACCGCCTTGGCCTCTGCACCGGTTTTGCCGGACAGCAGATAGTAATTTTCCTTGGCCCAGGTTTTCAGCTTATCGGTTGCGATGGCTTTTTTGAAAGCGTCTTCTAACACGGCCTTTACATCGGCCGGGGTATCAGCCCGAACTGCAAACCCGATGGCCTGGGAAATCGGCAGGTACTTGGAAAGGCCGGGATATGATTTGAAGGCCGAGGGAATAGTGCCGAGGTCTGCCACATCGAATGAGTCCGGAATCAACATGGCCAGCGGTCTCAGCTTCCCGCCGCGCAGCAATTGCTGTTGTTCGGCCAAAGACGTGACCACCACGGAAACCTCACCGGCCATAGCGGCATTCTGGCTGGGGGCAGAACCTTTATAGGGAATGAAGCTGAATTTGGCTCCGGAACCGTCTTCCACTGCCAGCAGGTTAAGATGATGAATCGAGCCGGCCGCGCTGGCGGCAGCCTTGATGCTCTTCGGTGATTTTTTAGCGGCTTCGATCAGGTCTGACAGGGTTTTATAGGGTGTGTCGGGAGTCACGGAAATAACGTCCGGCGAGCCTCCGACAATAAAAAAGTCCCAGACATCCATTTTTTTATCCCAGCCCCCCTGGACGCCGGCTGTAACGCAGGATTCGGATAGTCCGGATAGCGTGTAGCCGTCTGCAGGACGGTTATATGCATAACTCATTCCAACGGAACCGGAGACCCCGCCGGTTTTGTTGATAACGTTGATATTGACCCCCAGGAATTTGGCCATTTCGGCGCTTATGATCCGATTACAGGTGTCGGTGCCTCCGCCCGCCGACCATACCACGACATTGGTGATGTCTCTTTTTGGAAAAGCTTTTGCATAGGCACCGGTGGTAACAGCCAGAAGAACAACCAGACTTAAAATTAGAACCTTTTTCATTTCCAAACCCTCCTCTAATAATGGTTGACAAGTTGCGATAATAGACCCTCTTGGTCCCCCCTTGCTGGTTAGCCCACAAATCGGTTTTTAAATAAATTGAGCTTTTACCGCTGGGTGATTATTTTGCCTTATTATCTACCTCCCTTCGGGTTAATTTGTTGAGTTTTAAAACGCAATGCTATTCCGTATCTCTAATTAACGGAAAAATCGTCAGGCGAACTTTTTGGTCTCTTGCCCTTCAGCGTTGATGTCTTGCTTCAGCGTTGCAATGGTTTTTTTGAGATGCAGCCGCATTAAATTTTCGGCTGCCTCTGAATCTCTGTCACAGATTGCCTCAATCACGGCCATATGCTCATGAATTGTTTCGTTGGGAGATCGTACCAATCCCTCTGAGGAAATTCCCTGGTAGCTGTAAATGATAATGTTGTATGTCTGGAGTATGCTTTTTAAGAATTCTCTTGCCGATACATCGACCACATAATTGTGGAAAACCCTGTCTTCTCTGGAGTATGTTTTAACATCAGTAATATCTGCGGAGGGATCAAACTGCTTAAAAAATTTATTCAAATTGTTTATTTGAGAATCGCTGATCTGAAAGGCTGCCCGTCTGGCAGCCAAGCCCTCCAACACTTCGCGGAGCTCAAAAATGCTGATCATTTCGTGCTTGGTAAACAAACGCACGAAATAGCCCCTGCGCGGTTTGGCTTCGACAAGTTTTTCATGCTCGAGGTATTTCACGGCACTGATCAGAGGCGTACGGCTGATGCCTAGTTCCCGCGCCAGTTTTTCCTGAGAAATTTTGTCGCCGGGCAGAAGTTTACGATCAATGATTAATTTTTTAATGATGCCATATGCCTTTTGATCTAAATTTTCGTGTTCTGCGCCTAGATTTATCATAGTTCAATTTTTTTTGATTGTGTGGGCACGATCAACTGTAATTTTGAGAGACCAGAAGTGAATGTTAATAGTGATTATCATTTTAATTTTGTATTTTGTATTCAAAATTCAGTATCGACTTTGCTGAACCTTGTCAAGTGAAAAATTTATTTTTTACCGGGTGAAAATATTTCAATCCTCCGCCTTGCGGATTGGTATCGAATGTTGTAGATCCGCCTATAGGGTAAAAACGGCTTTTAAGGTGAAAGTTGAACCTGATCCCGGCGAAATCATGCAGCGAGCTCTATCATTGGATATCATATCCGTAAGGCCAGAAAAGAATTGGGATTTGAGCCGCACTATGAGATTGAAAGGGGGATTTAAAAATACGCGGAGTGGATGAAGAGAGTAATAAGGAAGAGACAGAAAAAAAGCCTGTATGTATGCGGAGGATGAAATACATGATCACACGAGAGCAGCTAAAAGCAACCCAACAAAAAGCAGCCGAAATGATCCGGCAATCCGGCATCACTCTATCTGATGACGAAGCCAGCAATATTGAAGTCGTTGATTTCGGCTTGAGCAATCTCGAAAGAGAAGGTGTCCAGGTTCTGACTTTGGTTCAGACTGAACGCATCAGCGTTAAGGTGCTGGTTCTTTTTCCCAATCAAACCGAACCTGAGCACTGGCACCCGCCGGTGGGAGATGACCCGGGCAAGGAGGAGACTGTGCGCATCATCTCGGGAACGGTTTATTTTTACATTCCGGGTGAAGACACCTTCAAGGAGGGCTTTATCGTCGAAGGCAAGGATGAATTCTACTCCATGCGAAAGGAAGTCGTCATGCAACCCTCCGACCAAATCACCCTACCACCAGGTGAAAAGCACTGGTTTCAGACCTGTAAGACCGGAGCGGTGATGTACAGTTTTTCCACCATTGCGAGGGATGCGTTGGATCAGTTTACGGATCCCAAAATTGCGAGAGCCACGGAAATTATAGATTGATGTTGTGATTAAGAATATGATGTTTTCCGTCCCGACTCTCTTTCCCCTCGCCCGGGTTTCCCGGGAATAGATACGAGCTTAATTTGAAATCCAAATTAAATCAGCCTGTTCCATGGAAGATTAGAGCAGAATGTTTGGATTTCCCGCTTTTGTTTAAATTTGTTGATCTTCTATAATTTATATGATAATTCCTAAATAAGAAATATTCCTATAAAGGAATTTTTATCATGTTTAATCGGGGCGCTGAAAAATTTGTTGTGCCTTGATTTTACCGAGTTTTTATTTTAAATCGGATTTTTAATCAAGATCATTGGAGGTTAACTGAAATGAGAAGATTTTTTTTATGGACGGTGCTTTTTTATTTTATAGGGGGAGTAATACCAGTCTTTGCCGGCAATGTCCTTCCCATTGGACTTCCGCCAGTACCAATTCCTGAGGATAATCCGCAATCACCGGCCAAGATAGCCTTAGGTGAGAGGCTCTTTCATGACAAACGTTTCAGTGCCGACGGTACTGTGAGTTGCGCTACCTGTCATGATCCTTTGAAAGTCTTTACAGATGAACTGCCTGTTGCAGAGGGTATCAAGAAGCTTAAAGGTACCAGAAATTCCCCGACGGTAGTCAATTCAGCCTATTATACCAGCCAGTTCTGGGATGGCAGGGCGCCTTCTTTAGAGGAACAGGCAAAGGGACCTTTTGTAAATCCCGTGGAACACGGCCTTAAAAGCTTTGATCCTATCCTTTCAATTGTAAGGAGTGACTCGGAATATAATACCCGGTTTGAAAAGGTTTTTGAGATAAATTCTCAAGATATAACCATTGATCACGTGGTAAAGTCCATAGCCGCCTTTGAGCGCACAATCATCTCAGGGGATTCTCCTTTTGATCTCTATCTCTACGGTGGGGACAAGACTGCCGTGCCGGAGGCAGCCATACGAGGCCTTGCAATCTATCGGACAAAGGCAAGATGCCAGGACTGTCACACCATAGATCAGACAAGTGCCATTTTTACCGATAATAAATTTCATAACTTGGGTGTTGGTTTTTCCTACATTGAGCCCAAGCTTTTCGAAATAGTGGAACAAGTTCAAAAATCCAAGGAAACTGGCGATAAGCTGGATGAATCCATCCTTACCAAGAACGATATTTCCGAGCTTGGTCGCTTTGCGATAACACTTGATATCCAGGATATCGGTCGATTCAAGACTCCCAGTCTCAGAAACATTGCTGTAACAGGCCCTTATATGCACGACGGCAGTCAAGAGACACTTGAAGAGGTCATAGAGTTCTATAATGTCGGTGGCGAGGAAAATCCCATGCTGGATAGTGGAATTCGCCCTCTTAATTTGACCGACCAGGAAAAGGCAGACCTGCTGGAGTTTTTAAAGACTCTTACCAGTCCGCAATTTGTCAGAAAGAACAACTGATAAACAAACTTAAAGGAGGAAGTCATGAGCAAGAAATTTATTAATAGACGTGCATTTTTAAAAGGGGCTGCAGCAATAACTTTTGCTTCCTCCCTGCCACTGAGCCTGGTTGAGCTGTCATGGGGCAAGGGTGATAGCCAGAATTTTACCTTTGCTTATATTTCAGACTCCCACCTCACCCACATAAAGGGCACGCAGTTCGTGCGCAACTTTGACAGGGGCTTAAAGAAGGCAGTTACAGAATGTAACTTCATGTCCCCAAAGCCGGATTTTGTCGTTTATGGGGGGGACCTGGCCCAATTGGGGAAAAAAGAGGAGCTTGACCACGGGCTTGAAATGGTTTCACGCTTACGCCATCCGGTTCGCTGGGTAATAGGTGAACATGATTATTATCTGGATCTTGGAAAATACTGGGAGCAAAAAATAAGCAAGCTTTACTATAGTTTTGATCACAAGGGTGTGCACTTCGTAGTTTTAAACAGCATACTCACCTATGACAACTGGATTGAACACTGGGAAACTCCCCAGGTACGGATGTCCAACATGGCCCGGCTTGATAATCCAAATGGATCTCCATTTATGGTCAAAAGCGAGCAGATAAACTGGCTGAAAAAGGACCTTGCCAAGATTTCCCCCCAAACCCCTGTCGTTGTCATGTCACACTCTCCGCTTTACAAAATTTTCAAGCCTTGGAATTTCTGGACGGAAGATGCTGAAGAGATACAGGAAGTGCTCAAGCCCTTTGATAAGGTGACGGTCTTGCACGGCCATGTACACCAGATCCTTTATAATCAGATTGGCAATATTAGTTTTCAGGCCATGATGTCTACCGCCTGGCCATGGCCCTACCCTCTGAGTTATGCTCAAAAACCGAATCAGATCCCCAAGCTAACGGTTCCAATGAACAGGGCGGATCCCTTTAAGGAGAGAGATGCAACCGGCTGGTCTGTTCTTGATCTGGAAAATGGAAGGCTTCTAAACAAATTCAAACTGTGGGAGAATAAAGACAGAACCCTGATATATGATGAAAAACTTGGCTATCCTGCGGATGATCAATATCAGGATCCGTCAAAAAGGATCCCATCTCTGGAGCATTATTAAAATAAAGCTTAAAAAGGAGAAGATAAAATGACAAAATTAAGATATGTGACTGCCATTTTTGTGTTATTATTGTTAGTGTCTTCAATCAGTGTTGTGGCTGATGAATTCACGAAGAAGGATTTGGATAAATGGAACGAGGCGTTTATGTCCGTGGTTAAGGAAGGTGATGCTCTTTTTCACAGTAATAAATTAGGGGAAAATACTGTTTCCTGTGACATGTGCCATCCAAATGCCAGCAATACCCATCCGGAGACCTATCCGAAATTTCAAAAACAGATAGGCGAGGTGGTGAGCTTAAGAGATATGATAAACTGGTGCATTCAAAATCCTCTCGAAGGTGAGCCCCTTGCGCTTGATGATCCGAAGATGATAGCAATTGAGGCTTATATTACCTATGAACGCAGAGGAATTCCTTTATCCCCGGGCAAGCACTAAAGATATTAGGTAGTGCCCATCCACGAAGCCTTTTTTATCCATGGGCACTGGCGTAAGTTTCCAATTCAGAAATGAGCAATTTTTTCTCTGAGCAAGGCCGCACAAGGGTTTACGTTGAGACGTACTTTTTGTACTTCGCAGACGTAAACCCGCGTAGAACGCCGCTCAGAGAAAAAAGGGCCATTTATGGATGGAAACTAGGTAAGATGACATAAAATTAGATGCAAAGTCCCGCACGCAGCACCGGGGTTGCGCTGTATGCCGGTGGCTGGGCCATCTCGCAACTGTGGCTATTCTGGGTGGCTCCGATTATCGGCGCTGTCCTCGGAGGGCTAGTGTATCGTTTTATAGCCGGCAATGGCGAGTAGCGCTTTCAATGGTTGCCGTGTACGTTCGGCGGCGAGGGGTGTAGATCACGGTTGTTGGTGAATGGCAGTCATTTTTGATTTACACCCGCGGCGAGGCGCTCATGCCGACGGGGGCATAGTCGGCCGGCTCAGCTATATTGTTAAGTTTTGATGTTATTAGACGGCAAATTCCAATTGCAAAATAACCAAACAATAGCTAATGGTCCGTAATTATACACGATATCATAGGTGAAACACCATTTTTCGGATTACCAGTAGCTATTGAGGGTTTTCTCCCTTTTTTTGAGCGGTCGGTATAATTTCTATAAACAGCCTATTGCTGTCTGCATAAACATCCGAGACATCCATGTTTATAGTCAGTTCCGTATGGTAAAGTTTGGTTGTAATTGATTTGATCCTGTTGACGTCAATTGGATATTCTATATCACTAAACGCATTAAATAATGTATCTATCAGAATATCTCCCTGGCTGAGATCTTCCTTATTCTTCGGGCTTTCAATGTGAGGTTTTATATACAGCTTTTTTCTGCCTTTATCATAGCGCAATGAAGCCTCCCATTGATTGCGCAAATTGACTTTACCCACCTTAAAATTTGCTGTCTGTTTGCCGATTTTTGCTGAGTACCTGATGTCTTTGCCGTAAATATGGCTCGTGAATGAAACCTTATTTTTGGTAATTTTTATATTTTCAATGGATTTAACCCAGAATGATCCTGAAAAATTATTGCCGATATCTATACGGTAAGGCAACAGGGGCTGAATGAATTTGGCGATGCTTTCTGCCGGAACCACGATGGTCAACTCTTTGAAATTCTTACCCTGAGCAGATGCTTGAGAACATAAAAGAAAAAAAAGAATAGCGATGATCGCGGTCATATTTAGTTTTTTCATATCAAATTTCCGGTCCTTATATAATAATTTAGGTTGAGCGGTTCAGGGTTCAATGTTCCGGGTTGAAAAAACCCAGACAGCTCGTGTCAAAGGGATCATGTATTCATCTGGTTGTAAATTCGTTTCGCTCATTGGGGTATGACGGGTATTCCAGCTTTTGATTAATATTGTGAGCAGTATCCATTGGTTGTGACCTTTGAACCCCGAACCACTCAGTATATAGATGCCCATCCCGCGAGAAAAAATTATTGCGAAGGTTTTGACAATGCCTGTTCCAGATCCGTAATAATATCCTCCGGATTTTCCAATCCCACCGAAAGACGGATTAAGCCGTCATCAATGCCTGCGGCTGTTCTCTCTGCGGGCGTCATATGCTCGTGGGTGATGGTTGCCGGATGCATGCAGATGGTTCTGCTGGTACCGAACGTAACAGCGTGAACGACCCGCTTAAGGGCATCCATCACTTTGGCCGCACCCGGCCTGCCGTCGGACACAACAAACGACAATAAACCGCCGTGAGCGATCATTTGCTGTCTTGCGAGTTCATGCTGGGGGTGGTCCGGCAATCCTGAATAATTTACC
>JAJRVC010000074.1 GCA_024277475.1 Deltaproteobacteria bacterium | reverse complement strand
GCGGTGACCTACTTTCACATGGAAATTCCATACTATCATCGGCGATGCATCGTTTCACTTCCGAGTTCGGGATGGGATCGGGTGGTTCCCACTTGCAGTGGCCGCCAGGCAAATTGTTGGGGAGGGTACGAAGTTGGATTGTGGGTGTCTCAGCTCTATTTCACGGGCTTATGGAATCCGGGGACAAGGCTGCCCGCCGCACCGCCCACCCATTCACAAATGGGCCCAACGAGAAAGACACTTCTCCAATCACGAGTACCGTCACCGGCCAAGTCGGAAGCTACTGCGACGTAAATGGAGTCATCAAGCTTACGTATCTCGTCCAGATGATTCTGCAAACGTGCCTCGTAAGCTCCATAATAGATCATGAAAGCAGGCTTGCCATCGATTAAAGACGTCCCAATTTCGATAGCAAAACGCGCCATCCTGACAATTTTACCGATGGGACTGCGAAATTGATTATAGCCTTCACCCTGACTGGGACCTGTCTTGCGAAAAGCTTTACCAAGCCAATAGCCTTTCCCGGATCTAAATGTTCTACTCATTTCTATCACCTTCTATTTTTTATAAAAGGCGACAACTAGCCTGACACAGGGGGAGCATGCTTTAAGGGCAGACTTCCGATCCGCTTATACCCTTCCCATAGTAGAATTTTCGGTGTACCCCTACAGAAGTTGAAAGTTTATCAAAATATGACGGCAATTCCGCTGCGCCTTGGGTTGATTTTCCTATCCCTCGATGCTTACCTTTTACCTGACCATTTTAGTGTGTTCCGTAAAAATAGTCTGATTGCCACATAGTATAATTGACTATTTTATCGTTATACACTAAAATAGTCAATATGATTAAAGAACGTTATCTGGAAAATGCCATAAAAGAAATATGCTTCTCTTCCGGCAAAATGGCGTTTATCTCGGGGGCGAGGCAAAGTGGTAAAACGACACTGGCAAAACAACTGCTAAAACAGCGCCACGCCGGTTGTTACTATAACTGGGATGAAATCAAATTTCGCCGGCTTTGGACCAAGGATCCAAGTTCACTTGTCCCAGCATTAACAACTCACCCCGTTCCAGTGATCATTCTTGATGAAATACACAAGGCCAAATCCTGGAAAAAAAACCTCAAAGGTGTATACGATACACTTGAGCTTCCATGCGATATTCTCGTGACGGGCAGCGCCCGATTAAATGTCTACCGGAAAGATAGCGACAGCCTGCTCGGTCGCTATTATCATTTCCAACTCCACCCATTTTCCCTACATGAACTACTTCGTAACAAACAGCATATCGATCATAACCATTTGATAGAAGCCCTTTTTAACCGTTCAATAAACGTGACCAGGGCTGCGAAAGAATATCTACCGTTACTCCTGAAGTTCGGCCCATTTCCAGAGCCTTTGCTTGCAGGGAGCGAGCGAACACTGAACCTCTGGCGCCGCAACCGGGTGGAAAAGATAATACGGGAAGATTTACGCGACCTGAGTCATTTACCTGAATTGAGTCAGGTGGAAATGCTGGCAAGTCTGTTACCTGAACGGGCTGCCAATCCACTGAGCATTACTGCCTTAAGCGAAGATCTGGAAGTTTCATATACAACTGTGAAACGCTGGTTATCGTATCTCGCTGAACTCTACTACTATTATGAATTAAAACCCTACGCAAAATCTTTGCCGCGGGCGATAAAAAAGGAAGGTAAGTTGTACCTTTGGGACTGGAGTGAAATAGAAAATGACGCCCTGCGGTTTGAGAATTTGGTCGCTTTACATTTATTAAAATATTGTCATTATTTAACGGACACCGGTTTTGGTAATTTTGATTTGCGTTATTTGAAAAATAAAGAAAAGAAAGAAATTGATTTCTTACTGCTCAAAGACAACAAGCCCTGGCTGCCGATAGAAGTAAAACTAAATAAAGATAAATTATCGGATAACTGGCGAGTGTTCTTACCACGTATTCGATGCTCCCACGGTATTCAGGTCGTTAACAAACCGGGTGTATTTAAAATAATCAAGCAGGATACTTACAGAATTTTAATTATTAGCGCTGAGGAGTTTTTAAGATACCTGATTTAGCACTCTGCGAGGCATTGATTCATCTCTTACAGAGAGGTAAAAGAACTCGTAGTTGCATACATAAAAAAACCCCGACCTCATTGAGATCAGGGTTCTAAATAAAAGCCTGGCAGTGACCTACTTTCACATGGGGAGACCCCACACTATCATCGGCGCTAAGCAGTTTCACTTCCGAGTTCGAGATGGGATCGGGTGGTTCCCACTTGCTATGGCCGCCAGGCAAACTGTTGGGGAGAGGTGAAATAAAAGGGGTCAGACCCAGACATCGGGTCTGACCCCTTTTATTTCACCTCTCCCGGCATAAAAAATCCGGAAGCTGAACAACGCTTGCTACTTGTATATAACGCATTTGCTTGTCAACTGCTGCAGCCCCAGGATGAGATGAGCCGACATCGAGGTGCCAAACACTGCCGTCGATATGGACTCTTGGGCAGTATCAGCCTGTCATCCCCGGCGTACCTTTTATCCGTTGAGAGATGGCCCTTCCACTCGGGACTACCGGATCACTATGACCGACTTTCGTCTCTGCTCGACTTGTCAGTCTCGCAGTCAGGCGGGCTTCTGCCATTGCACTCTACGGTTGATTTCCGACCAACCTGAGCCCACCATCGCGCGCCT
>JAJRVC010000073.1 GCA_024277475.1 Deltaproteobacteria bacterium | reverse complement strand
CTCATTTTCAGCTTCTTTTATTGTTAAACCCACGCGAATGGATACCGTATGGATGGGGACAAACGGTTTTTCCGTGCGGTCACTGAGTTGTTGGATTGCCCGGGCCACCAGTTCTTTTCCGGTACCGGTTTCACCGGTGATCAAGGTCGGATTTTCTGTCTGTGCTGCCTGTCGAAACCCCGAAGGTTATTGACTTTATTTAATTTTTACCCGATAATGTTTTGTAGATTTAAAGCACAATGATAGGTTAAAGAAATGATTCAAAAAATTGTAAAAAAATGTAATGTGGCTGATCACTCCTCGATTAAAGAGGACCTGGCCTATTGGTTAAGTAGACCGTCTGAGGAACGCGTTGCAACCGTAGACTACTTACGAAGGCAATACCATGGAAATACAGCAAGACTTCAAAGATCTGTTCGAGTTATTCAACGCGCACAAGGTTGAATATATTATTGTCGGAGGCTATGCCCTGGCTTTTCACGGAGCCCCGCGTTATACCGGTGACATTGACATTTTTGTCAAACCGGACGATAAAAATGCCGCGCGTATCATGTCCGCCCTCAAGGTGTTTGGTTTCGGCTCCGTTGGCCTAGCCGCACAAGATTTTGAGAAACCGGGGCAGGTCGTACAACTTGGAGTGCCCCCGGTCAGAATTGACATCATTACCTCAATAAGCGGGGTATCATGGAATGAGGCTTTTTCCCATCGGGCTCCGGGAAAATACGGCGATATTCAAGTCCACTATATCGGGCACGAACAATTAATTATGAACAAGAGGGCTGTGGGAAGAAAAAAAGATCTAGCCGACCTGGAAGCTTTAGGTGCGGAATAGCTACATCCTGGATTCCGCCGATCCACATAGTAAACAAAAGAGGAATAAATCATGACCTATGAAAACCTTAGGGTTGAAATTGGCGCTGACTTTGTCGGGGAAATAACACTGAATCGTCCCGAACAACTCAATACCTTCAATACCCCCCTGGCCGGAGAACTTGTACAGGCTCTCAACGAATTAGACTCGGAGACCAACGTAAGAGTCATCATCGTCAAAGGGGCAGGCAAAGCGTTTTGCGCCGGCATAGATGTCAACGAGCTTGCCGGCAAAACCGCCATGGAATACAAGACCTGGATCGAACACATGGAAAAACCGCTGGTTACCATCAGCCGTATGAGCAAACCCGTGATTGCCCAGGTGCAGGGCGTGGCCGCCGCCAACGGGGCCGGGCTGGTGGCGGCGGCCGATCTGGAATACTACAAGGCATTCGAATACATGAATGAGGCCTTTGCACGGCTTTGCACCACGGAGGACGCCAAGGAGGGGGTAGCCGCCTTTTTTGAAAAACGGGTTCCGGAGTGGAAGTTGTGCTGATCTTATCAAGAGATATCGCTTAATGTCGGTTGTACGTGGTCCGTTGTCTGTTGGCAAAAAAAGGATAAATTCCTAAACCTATCGATTTCATATGAGTTTTAGATGATAATGCCTTAAGAATCTTGATAAAATTTTCTGCTAAAAAGGAATTAAAACATGCAAATGGATCGATCAATCATTAATCGCGTTCAGGGTAATAGAGAGTTTGATGACGGCTATATTGAGGTCGCCAGTGCAGATTTGTTTGCAATGGTGTGGGATATCACTAAAGATGCCTGGGTTTTTGTGAGGGGGTCAGATGTTGAACGAAGACTACAAAGAGATGTTGCAAAGCTTATTAGACCAAAAGGTTGAATTCCTTTAGCTGAATCCGCCAACCTTTTCTTCCACAGCCCTCAAAATCGTTGCATTACAAATCAACTCTTTCATGGCCGCGATGTCCCGGGACAGAATGCGGTCTTTCTCCAAATGGGAAATCGTCTTGAGGATCACGTGATAGGCTTCCAGGGTTTCAGGTTGGTAAACAAATCCAGGGCAAGCCACCGGTTGCCCGTGGAAGTTGCCGCCCAGAAAAACCTGCGATTCGGAAAAGATAAGCGGGTTATTGGTCGATGAGTTCATTTAGCCGTCATCATCTGGGTACCGTTTACCAGCGTCAATCGTTATCCAGCGGCTCGCCTACACCGGCGGAATGACTCATGAGGATATTTTCCTGAAGAAGACTTTGGCAATTTAATACGAAAAAAAAGGGCGAACATTTTATGTCCGCCCTTTAAAGTCAATTCCATTCTTCACAAAACAGTATTTATTGGCAGGGTTCCCGGCAGGTCCCCTCGATCTGAAGTTTATCGAATAACGAATATTGTTCGAACAGTTCGACGAGTTCGGCCTTTAACAAGTTGGCCTTGTCTACGACGTTCTGATATTCAATTTTCAGCGAGCTGATTTTATTCACAGTTTTCAAATATTCTTCATGGAATAATACAGCCCCTTTCTCAATGCCCTGCTCGTATTCATCTATCAACGAACCCAGCCCTTTCTTCATGCCAATGAAATACTCTTCTTTCAGAGAGACTAGCTTTTCAAGGGCCTTTTCATATTCATCCTTTAACTTGCTCGCACCTTTTTCTTCTGCATTCTGGTATTGATGGATCAGTTCCTGGAGCAATTCGCTGACCGAAACAATTTTGTCCACCCGAAAGGCATTGCTGCCGGCAAAGAATAAACCCTTATCCAAAATCCCCTGGCGGGCATTGTCAAGGACCAGTGAGATACAATAGCGAGCATTTTTGATGTCACAACTTTTAAGGCATCTCCAGGCACACTTAAAGCCCATCTTTTTCCCGGCGGCGATATCTTTTAAAAAGCTGTTCCTGATTGCCCGGCCGGGCATACCCACCGGACTTTTAATAATTTCGATATCCTCTTCGCAGCAGGCAACATAGGCTTCCTTGAACCTGATATTGGCGTCGCATTCATGGGTGGCCACAAAGCGGGTCCCCATTTGAACGCCGCCGGCACCCAGCTGGAAAACTTTGTAGATATCAGCGCCGGTATAAACACCGCCGGCGGCAATCACCGGAATTTTCCGGTGGTAATCGGCCTCAAAGGTCTTGATCGCGGCCACAACCTCGGGCAATAGCCGTTCAAGTGCGAAATCAGGATCATCGATTTGATCCGCTTTAAATCCAAGGTGCCCGCCTGCTTTGGGTCCCTCGAGAACCACCGCATCGGGGACATCCTTATATTTCTTCGACCACGATCTGAAGATCAACCCGGCCGCCCTGGCGGAGCTCACGATCGGAATGACTTTAACCCCGGCTGACCTGAGATCTTCAACAGGAATACCCTTGATCGGCAGCCCGGCGCCAAGAAAGACCATATCGATTTTTTCCTCAATGCAAACCCTGAGAAGATCGGGATAATCATCCACTGCCACCATAATATTGACCCCGATGAGACCCGAGGTCTTCTCTTTGGCCTTGCGGATTTCCTTTCTCAAGATGATTGAATTAGCATCTTTATTTTTGGCATAATATTCGGGGTCCAGCATCCCGATTGAATTGGCAGCGATCACGCCGATGCCGCCTTCGTTGGCCACGGCGGAAGCCAATCCTGACAGGGATATTCCCACCCCCATCCCACCCTGAACAATGGGCAGTCTGGCAACGGCATCACCGATCCTGAGTTTCGGCATCTTCGGCCATTGAATTCCGGAGAAATCAAACCTTGGCCATTCAATATTACGCAAGTCCAGTTTTGGTATTTGCAGCCTTTTTATCATACTAAAATCCATACAAGGATCCTCCCTTCCCGGAGGCAACGATCTTCTCCGGGGCTTTACTAACCGCATAATCTTTTAAAATAGCCTAAACAACTAAAAAAGTAAAGAGGTAAAAAACTGGTTCAAAATTACAATCTCAAAGAAAAAAATGATCCTAAAACCGTGACATTATTATCCGGTCGGCAAAAAAAGCAATAGCCCGTGAACCTCCGAGGAGGATGATTTAGAAAATTGCCACGGAGCGGGGGAAAACTCGGTTGACAAGACTCGCCGAAAAAGGGTTCAAGGATGTAACCCTCTGGTATTACGCCCTGATTTCATTGGTGGCGCCGGCAGACACGGGGTACCCGATTGCGGAATTTAAAGAATGGCTATATGCCTCGGAAGACAGATACCCAATTGAACTTATTCCCTCAATATGGGTTATAACTTCATATAAACGCCCTTTGCCACACTTTTAATTTTCTGCTGTTTCCGGAGTCTGTAAATTATATTGGCAATCTTCTTTGGGCTATAACCTGTTTTCTGCATGATTGCAGCAGTGCTGGCACCCTTTTTGGGACGACCTATTATCTCAAGTACCTTGTCGGTATCGGTTGCCGATTTAACGCCCTTCTTCCCGGTTGCCTTTTGAACCGGGTTTTTGACAACTTTCACTTTTTTGGCTGCTGTTGATGACTTTTTTCTCTTTGGCCCGGCGGTGCTTTGAGATTTTGCAGCCTCATCAACTTTTTCTGCAATCGCTTCAACTCCTTTGGCAAGCGTCTTGAGGCCATCGGAAACGATGTTTAGCACACTTTGCAATTCCTTCATTTGTAACCTCCCTCTAATTGATTAATTCCTGTTAGGCTTTAAAATTACTCACTTTGCCGGCTGCTGTCAACTACTATTCACCCGTTGCGAAGCAGGATAGACCACAATCAACTTCGCCAGGTCATCCTGCCGCACTGCGATGCGGCCTCTCAACTGCCCGAATATCCGCTTTGTCCTCCGGTACGCGGATGTTTAGTTCGGGTCTTAATGTGAGATGTCGGCAACTCACAGTAAAAAGGCAATCAACTGTTTTATTTGAAGCCCTAATTCGCAAATATCTGCTCACCGATACCAATAGAACGTCATAACTTTGACGATCATGTGACAGCCGAGTAGGAATTTAGTCGCTTAAATCTAGTTTATTGAAGTTTTTTTGCTCAAAATTTATCTTTTAGACCGATATTTGTAAAAATTGGAGTGAAAATTGCTTGTAATATTTTACCTTACAGCGAAAAATACAATTTTAAGATACATTTGGTTTATTCACAGAGTTAACTGTTATGCAAATCATATTCTGGATACCGACGGTCTTAACTGTCTTACTAACGGCCGCCTTGTGGCATGTCTACCGGGATAACCGGGAACATCGTCGGCGTAACATGGAAATGTATCAGGAAACGCAGTCCGTCAAAGATCGGATAGATCAAATAAGCGTAGATCAACACAATGAAGCGACGAAGTGCAAAGAAACCGAAGAAAAGATTCGCGGTTACCTGAACCTTCTGGACACCCTGATCAACACCATCCCCAACCCGATCTATTTCAAGGATGATCACAGTATCTATCGAGGCTGCAACAAGGCCTTCGCCAAGCGTATATTAGGTATTCCGCGTGCCGAAATCATCGGGAAAAAGTCTCAGGACTTGACCGACCAGATCCCTTCGGAATTGGCAGCCATTTGTCAACATAATGAGCGCAAAATGCTCCTGAAAGGCGGGATACAGAGCTTTGAGGCCGAAGTTCCCTGTGCAACCGGCATCCGACGGGAGTTCTTATTCAGTATTGCCGCGGTAAACAATGACGAAGGTCGAGGTATTGGCAGTGTCGGTGTCATGCTGGATTTAACCGATAAAAACCGCGCAGCCCGGGATCGGTTTCAAAAAGAAAAATTACAAGGTGTTTTAGAAACCGCCGGTGCTGTCTGTCATGAAATGAATCAGCCGCTGCAGACAATTTTGGGCTACACGGAACTCGCGCTGGCAGATATTTCCCCGGACAATCCGGCGTATTTGTCGCTAACCAAAATCAGTAAACAAATCGATCGCATGG
>JAJRVC010000072.1 GCA_024277475.1 Deltaproteobacteria bacterium | reverse complement strand
GATTTGACATACAGGTCCTCACTTTGTCAGCCCCGAGTGTAGATATCTTCCCGCCGGAAATCGCTGACACTCTGGCCAAAGTTGTTAATGACGAAATTGCTCGCATCTGCCATGATCAACCGGACCATTTCATGGCCTTTGCCACCTTACCTTTCATTGACCCCGACCGGACCGTTAAAGAACTTGAACGTTGTATCGATGAGCTGAAATTCAAAGGGGCCTGCATCGGTACCAACATAAACGGAATGGGATTGGACAATCCACTTCTATACCCTTTTTATGAACGCATATCTGAATATGATCTGCCCATTCACATACACCCGAGGGCACCGGCGGACAAGCAAACTTATAAGGATTACCGTCTGGGCCCTATGATTGGTTTTGAAATGGAGCTTTGTGTGGCTGTGGTGCGATTGGTTATGAGCGGAGTGCTGGATAGGTTTGCGAACCTAAAGTTCATCGTCTCCGATTTAGGCGGCGCCATTCCCTATCTTGCGGAACGGGTGCAGAATTGTTACGAAGCCTATCCCGAATGTCAGGAAAATATCTCAGGTCCGCCCATAGATTATCTAAAACGATTTTATTACGATACCGTCAGCTTTTTTGAACCGGCCCTCAAGTGTGCCCATGCATTTGTTGGAGCCGGCCGCATGATTCTAGGTTCCGATTACCCCCACGTCATCGGAGATATCCGCGAAGCAATTACCTCCATCGAACAGCTGGATATTTCTCAGGCTGATAAGGAGAAGATATTTTCCGGAAATTTGTTTGGGCTAATACACCAGGAACAATAATCGGGAGAAAAAATTGGATAGTATCATCAATATTTCAACAGATGTCCTCATTGTGGGTGGCGGTCTGGCAGGTGCGAATGCCGCGATGGGTGCTGCCGAAAAAGGGGTCGACGTCGTCGTCACGGACAAGGGTAATATTAATCGTAGCGGGGATATTGGAGGTGGTGTCGACCATTTTTTAGCGTTTTTAAATGAAGGCCAAGATTGGGATACCCAGGACGGCTTTCTGAACTACGTCGAAAAGATTGGGCGCGGTACGGGCCATCTTTCTATCATCGAATCCGTATACTGTGCGGAATTACCGGATGCCATAGAGCGCATGGCCCGCATAGGCAATCCCCTTACCCGGACGGATGGATCTTTTTACCGCACCGGATCAATGGGACAACCCGGTACCTACTGGATCAATTTCAACGGTAAAAAGCTCAAACCACGCTTGGGCAAAGCAGTGCGTAAACTCGGTTGCACGGTTCTCGACAAAGTTATGATGGTGGACCTGTTGACACACCAATCAGCGGTGGTGGGTGGAATTGGTTTTCATATCCGTAGTGGAACCTTCTATATCATCCAGGCCAAGGCAACCATTATTGCCACCGGCAATACCAATCGCCTGTATGAAAATCCCCGTATCAATCCTTTTAATACTTGGCTTTGTCCCTTTGATACCGGTGACGGACAGATCATGGCCCTGAATGCCGGAGCTGCCCTCACCAATATGGAATACATGCGCATGACCCTGCTTCCCAAGGGGTTTGCCGCGCCGGGCTTTAATGCCTTGGTGGGGATGGGCGGGCGTTTTTTAAACAGCCTTGGCGATTATTATATGGAAAAACTCCATCCCATGGGCAACCGTGCTCCTCGCTATGATGTCGTTTATAATACTTTGGAGGAAATCCGAAAGGGACATGGTCCCATTTACATAGACTGCCGTCATCTGAACGATAAGGATTTGACACACCTCATGTCAACTCTGGGTTATGATAAAGACACTCTGCCGGGCTATTTTGATCAAAGAGGAGAGGATTTACAGACCCGGCCGGTGGAAATCACTGTGTCGGAAGGTATGCAGGCAGGCCCGACTGAAGTTACGGGAAGCGGGATAAAAATTGATAAAAATTCAGCGGCAACTGTTCCCGGCCTCTTTGCGTGCGGAGACGCATGCGACCACAACCGCTGCGTCCATGGAGCCGTCACCGGCGGTTATAAAGCCGGTAAATCGGCGGCTGAATATGCGCAAACTATTCCCCATAGCGATGCCGCAACAAAATCCATGACGCAAGAGATGATTGATGGCTTTATGGCACCGCTGCACCGCTCCTCCGGGTATCCGTACCATCAGGTTGAGGATGTCATCCGAAAAATTATGGTGGAACACGTGGGTCCCAGACGCACGCAACAAGCTATAGTCTATGGTTTAGAAAAGCTCCACAGAATCGAACAATATCTGGATGAAATAAAAGCAGGTGATTTTCATTCGCTCATGCGGTCGCATGAAACCCGTTCGATACTTTCCGTCGGCAAAATTATGGCCACCGCGGCTCTTTTCCGAAAGGAAAGTCGCAATAAGCCCTATCACCATCGGCTTGATTTTCCGGATACCGATAACACGAACTGGTGCGGTTTGGTGGTTGTTCAAAAAAAGCGGATGGATTTTCCTGCTCTTTTGAACCTATCGCCAAAGGGTAAAGTGCCGTCATTGTCGAATGAAGTTCCCGTTTGGAGGATAAAAAATGCCCCCCATTTTTGACATAGATAAATGTTCAGGCTGCGGTCTGTGTGATTCCATCTGCCCGGCAGATGCGATCTACATGCATACATCCGGGGATACCAATAGCCCCTATCTGAAATATCCTGACGAATGCTGGCACTGCGGATCTTGCCGACAGGATTGCCCGGAAGAAGCCATAGATATCATTTTTCCACCTGACATGTTATGCATATAAGTCACGGACAGCAGCCGGAGGCACATACCGCTTGATTGTCCTTCCAATGGAAGACCATATAAAAACACATACCCGGTAACAAGGGTGCGCTTATCAACTTTATCAGTACGCATATCCGATTCTCAATGTTGCTCGACACAGGCATGCCGGGCCACCCGACGGTAACCGCCGAAACCCCGGAATTTAACGACAGTTGCCCCTGCGACCCGAACGCTCCTGTCAACGAGTTAGTCCCTTTTTATAAGGAATTGTTATCATTTTTCAAAGATCACATTTTCCTGAAAAACGCGATTAAAATCAGGGTCTCCAGAAAGCCTAATATGACGAGTACGTTTTGCAATTGCAATGGCTTCATCAAATGCCGTTCGCGAGCAGGCCATCATGCAGGCACCTTCGGCCGCAGCATTGCCATTGCTGTATATTATATCAGGTTTAACCGCCGGGATAAGACCGACGGTCAGCACATCTTCGGCGCACAGGCTGTTGGCAAAAGTGCCGCTAAGAATTACACCGGTCAATTCCTGTGGCTGAATACCGCTTTTAGACAACAGCACTTCCGAACCGGCACTTGCAGCGGCTTTGGCCAGCATCAGCTGCTGAATGTCGTTTTCACTGACCGAAACGCGGGATGTCAGCCGCAAGTAGCGGCCTTGATTATCTTCGACGATCATTGCCGGGGAAAGTCGGTCCGGTTGAATCATCCCAAAACGGTCTAAAGCGCCGTGACGCAAAAGCTCACCTGCAAGGCTAATCAATCCCGACCCGGTAATCCCCCGAGCTTCGCCGCCGCCGATAACGTCGATTCCAAACTGCTTCCGGGACAACCTAACGCTGCTGATAGCCCCTTCCATGGCCAGCATACCCTGCTGGATGCCGCCACCTTCAAATGCCGGACCGGCTGCACAGGAGCAAGCGGATATCCCTGCTGATGTTACCAGCGCAACTTCGGCGTTGGTGCCGATGTCCATTAATAAGTACGGAGGTTTGAGCGACAGATTACGCGAAGCTATAAGGGCGGCTACGGTGTCGGACCCAACGAAACCGCCGATGATAGCCGGCAAATGCAACTCAGCACCTTCCAATCCCTCAATTTTATGGCGAATCGCCAGATGAAGAGAGTTTTTCGTTTCGAGCTGAATCGGGTAACGGCCGATACAGTCAGGATCCCAATTTAGTAAAAAGGATTCCATGGCTGTATTCATGACCGCCACTACGTGCCGAATTCGTCGTTCTTCCATCGTTAAAGCGGCGGCTACGTTACGCAGATTATCAAATGCCAGGGCCTGCAGCCGCAAACGTGCCTCCAGTCCGCCGTGGGAGGCATACGCAAGCCGGGTTACCACGTCAGCACCAAAGACCATCTGGCCATTGGCTGTAACCGCAGAATGGATCACCCGGCCGCTCACGGAATTCAGCAGGTGGCCGACCACGGTGGTGGTTCCCAGGTCCACGGCCAGCACAAGATCGGAAGGCTCAAGCCCCGGCCAGGGATCCACATCAAATGCTGCAGATCCAAGCTGAAACTTGGCGGACGGTACCGATGCCGGTACAAGAAGTTCGACGATTTCGCCGCCGACCGGAATCACACCGCAGGCCAAACGAAAGCCTGCTGCAATGTCTTCAGAGGACAGAAATTTTTCATCAAGATTTGACGGACTGGGGATTCTCCCGGTCAACCGAACCCGACACTTGCCGCACACACCTTGCCCACCGCAAGCCTGATTGAGCGAAATTCCGGCTTCGGCTAGGTGCAAAAACAGATTGCCTCCTGCGGCCACGGTCAGCCGCCGGTCGTGGGGAAGCACAGTGATATCAGCCTTCACGCTCATGCGATTTTAAACATGGGGTGATTGCTGTCTGGAATTTTACCTTGCTCCAGCAGCGACTGGGACAACATTACATCCACCATGGCGACAGCCGGGAATACTATAGGGGCCAGACTTAATGGACCATAGATGATAAAATCAGCGCCCCAGGCAACCGGAAGTGCATTTAAAACGGCAGTAGCCGACGGCTTGAAATCGGCCCCAAATTTGGTGCTCAACCCGGACCAAGTCCCAATAGCGTTGTGCGGAGCAGTGCCCGCAAAGCATCCCAGTTCCTTAGCGGCAGCGGTCACTGCTTTTGCTGTTCCGATAGAAGGCAGGTCGATAACCCCAGAATCCACCAAACAGTGCTCAACTCCGCAGTCGTTGGCCTTGGCGATCAAACCGTTTGTTTTTCTGAGCAGATCGATCTTGGCGGCAGCTGAAAAATCCGTGCTGGTTACCGCCAACAGTACAGCGCTTTTAATACCACAGGCAGCAATGGTTTCCAGTTCGCTGTCGGTGGTCTCAGGGGATATGCTATTGTAAATGATCCGCTGGTTCATCCCGCATTCTGCTATGTGGCGGATACCTGCAATTTTTACTTCGGCATTAGAGCCGTCCACCATAAGCGGTCCATCGAAGTGCTCAATGACAAAATCCAGATAGTGGCGCATGGCCTCGGGGGTGGAAGCGATGACATCCACGCAGGCGGGATTGCCGGTGGTCTCAGACCATTTATTTTGAAGGTGTAGAAGCCTTTTAGCCGCTGCACGGTCGAATTTTCCGGCTGCAGCATCGTTGACCAGCTTCTGTCGATCGTAAAACATGCTTCCAACCAGCAGGGTGGGCGTTTCTCCGGGCAGCCCACCCATGGACACCCCGCAAACGGTTTTAATTCCCATGGATCTCTCCTGTCACATCATCCATCTTACAATCCCAGCGCTGTGTTATCTGGCCTTCGGCCATCACCAGAGCCGCAGCCATGACCTCCTGGCTCATATCCGAAAAAATCAGGGTCATATTTACCCACATGTTACCCCCCTGGTACTCGCCGGTTTTCTGGAAGATGACTTCCGGTGGAATCAGGGTGGAGGAGGCGAACACCGCTCCATGCTCAAACTCCACATAGCCCTTGACATGGCCCAGGCTGTTTTCCGGCAAGTGCCCAACAACGGTATCTATCAGGGTACGGATCACGTCTTCAGGCTTGGCCGAGCATTCGGCAATCGTCCAGCGGCGGGATAAACTGGTAAAGTTCATTTAAGAATCTCGTTGATCAGGCCCGGAGGTAAGCCGTTTAAGGCGCTGGTTTCAAAAAGCGTGGCATCGGCGGCTCGTTTGGGAATCAGGCGGTGGACTTCCACTGCCTGCTTGGCCGATAAGGCGTCCAGTTTATTCATCAAAATTATGCTGGCTGTTTCCAGCTGGTTTTGGATCAGGCGCCCTGCCGCCTTGAGCAGCAACGACAATCGGGGTGCATCCAATATTAGAACTTTTGACACTGTAAAGTGAGTGTGCTTCTCAATGGATGCAAATAATCGGGGCGCATCGGCCATCCCCGACGGTTCGATGAGTATATAGTCGAGCAACGGATCATCCGCCAAGGCGCGCAGGGTCTCTACGAAATCTCCGACAACGGTGCAGCAGATACAGCCCGCAAATATCTCTCTGACCGGGAGCCCGCTTATTTCCAGCCATTTGCCGTCGACCGGCACATCGCCAGCTTCGTTTACAACCAACGCTGCATTATGCCCACGATCCACAATGCTTCTGGCCAACTCCATCATCACCGTTGTTTTGCCTGAGCCCAGAAAGCCGTAAATGGCTATAATCTTACCTTGGAATTCTATGCCCATTTAGACCTCCGCCCGTGGGTAAGATTCCTGTACAAAGCTGATTGTGAGATCTTCATTGTAAACGGCATCTTTGCCGGCTTGAATCATAGCAAAAATACTGTCATCCGGGGTATTGGGGTTGAGGTCGCAGCCCGAACCCAGAACAAAGCCCGAGCCATTGGCAGCCTCTTCAATGACCTCCCGGGATTTCCAGTAGACCTCCCGGGGAGATCCATAAAGCATGTAGTCCACGGGATGCACGTTGCCTGAAATACAAATTTTATCACCCACGGCCGCCTTAGCATCAGCCATGTCGATGATGTGGTCGAGTTGCAGACCCAACGCTCCTACACTGGCCATCTTATCCCAGATCATCGAGGTATCGGCACAGATATGATTGATACCCACCACTCCCTGAGACCAGGAGTTTTCAAAAACCTCTTTGCAATAAGGTGCCGAAAATTCACCGTATTGCTCGGGGGATAGGATCGTATCGGCGGAGAAGGGTTCCAGCATAACGATGGCATGGACACCGGCCTTTATCAAGGCATTCCAGTATATCAGGGACGTATCCGTACAGATGCGCAGTAATTTGTGTACCCAGTCCGGTTCCTCAATCATGGCAATCAGAAGCTGCTCAGGACCGCACAGCTGACTAGCCTGGGTGACTGGGCCGCCGGTAACCGGAACCACAACACGGGTATCGCCCACTTTTTGTTTGATCAATTCAATCTCTTTGCATACAAAGGGCATGCGACCATCTGTTTTTGGATTGGGTACTTTCAGCTTGTTGATATCACTTTTTTCTTTAATAAAATATTCCGTGACTACAGGGGTATGTTCGTAGACGGTGACCTTTGATCCCATGCACTCGGCCTCGACGAACAGGTCGGTTCCCGCGACCACGGAATCATCATCAAATTTTTTCGAGGAAGCCACCTTGGCTTCGGCCATTTTTTCGGGGTCGTACAAGCATTGCTCGGTGGTGTAGCCCAACACCCGCAAAGCGCGAGAAATAACCAGCGGCGTCACCGGGACACGATCCGGCTTCTCCAGCTTTATTGCAGCGACCACGCGTTCCAAAGAATTCATAGATGACATATCAACTCCTTTCGATTTAAGGATTATTAGCTTTAATTAGCACCTGACCACTGCAAGTTTTAACTGGTTTAGTTTGCAGCGGGACTCGGTTGTCCGGTTTATACGGGTTAAATGATGCTAAGCATCCTCTTAACAGTATTTACGCCGGTGACCGCGTCGAATCCTCCGTAAGCATCGGCGCCGATCTGTTTAGCCACCATTTCGCTGGTGGCAGGCCCACCAATAATGGTCTTGACGCGAACGTCATTCGCCTCGATCATCTGGCAAACTTCCGCCATCTGGTCCAAGCAGATGCTCATTATCAAAGACATGCCGATCAAATCGGCCTCTACCTCTTTGGCTTTGTCGATAAAAGCCTGGGGTTCCACGTCCACACCCAGATCATACACCTTGAATCCTCCAGCCCTCATCATCATGGCCACGAGATTTTTACCGATATCATGCAAATCGCCTTTGGGTGTGCCCAGCACAATGCGTGCCTTGTATTCGCGCTCTTTGCCAACCAAAGTTTTTTCCACTAATTCTTGAGAAGTGGTCACGGCTTTGGCCGCAACCAGAACATGGCTAATGAACATTTCTTTTTTGAGCCACTTGTCACCTACCTCCGTGAGTCCTGCTGCCAGCCCCTGTTTGATGATTTGGTACGGATCCACTCCGGCATCCATGGCATTCAGGGTGGCCTCCGTGGTTTCGGGGACCGATAGGGCCACAACGGCATTTCGGATAGCTTCTAACTTTTCATCATCTGACATCGGTACCTCCCTTTAAAAATGGTTTATTGGCATAAAAAAAATTAAATGTGGTTCAAACTGCTGATGCCACACGCAACAAGTGTTGTCAAGTGTTAAAATATATTAAAATAGTATCAAAAACGTTAACTAATATTAACTTGACTTGCTTAAAGTTTATTGTCATAGCTATAGATTAAATTTTTAAAATTTACCTTGAAACTTATTAACTAAATAACATGCCAAAACAGATTGGCTCAAATGCAGGGCGTTGGAAGTGAAATGGATTATTTGACTATTCAAGAAGCTGCCAAAATACTGAAAGTTCATACGAACACTACCTATAAGATGTGCCGCAGGGGCTTTCTGCCCGCAGTTAAAATCGGAAAAGAATGGCGCATTAATAGCGATAAACTGGATCAATTTTTAGAAGAGGGAATTAATAGCAGCTCTGCCAAAATGATACGGAATAAGTCGTCACGGGTCCTGGAGCCGGGCCATATCCTGTGCATATTCTCCGATCGGGATGAATTTTCAAATTTTGAACAGGCCTTTTTCCTCTCTGCCCCGCGCGGCAGATATCGTTTGCTGAAAGGCTGCTGGTGGCAGAATCCGGATGACGTCAGGCGTGATCTAGTAACAGCAGGATTGCCGGTTGATGACTTGGAAAGCAGGGGTGATCTGGTTATTTTAAATCTGAGCAAAACCTATGACCGCTTAGGTCCTGTGGGGGCTGCTGGCGCTTGGTTCAAAGAGGTCACATTGGCACTGGATCGTGGGTATCGGGGGCTTTTCGGATCCGGTTCGCCAACGTTCAACTGCTGCGGCACCCATGAGGGTCTGATGGACTTCGAATCGGCACTGCATCAGATGTTAAAGGGGTTGCCGGTGACAGCGGTATGCTCCTACATCTTGTGCCCGGACTGCCCCCAGGGGCTACCGGAGCTGATGGATCTCATCGAACATCACGATCGGTTCTTTTTG